>NZ_BAAJYS010000003.1:0-76701 GCF_057543315.1 Acidovorax sp. KPB24-07 | reverse complement strand
GTCTTGACCGAGGCCAGGTCCGAGCCCGCGCCGGGCTCAGAATAGCCCTGGCACCACCAGTCGGCGCCGCTCAGGATGCGCGGCAGCCAGTAACGCTTCTGCGCTTCATTACCGTACTTGATGAGTACCGGGCCCAGCATGCTCACGCCGAACGGCACGATGCGCGGGCCGCCGGCCAGTGCGCATTCGGTATCGAAGATGAACTTCTCGACCGCGCTCCAGCCCGGGCCGCCGTGCTCCTGGGGCCAGTGGTTGGCCAGCCAGCCGCGCGCGTTCAGGATGGCGTGCCACTCCTCCTGGCCGGCCTTGGTCAGTCGCTGTCCGGCCTTGACCTTGGTAGCGATGCGCACCGGCAGCTCGGCCTTCAGGAAGGCCTGCACTTCGGTGCGGAAGGCTTCTTCCTGCGGTGTGAATTGGAGATCCATTTGCTATTTCCTCAGTCGTCCCTGGAACCAAGCGCCTTTCGCCCCCGCCGGGGAGACGGCGCACAGCGATTCAGGGGCATCAATACATCTCGAACAGGCCGGCCGCTCCCATGCCGCCAGCGATGCACATGGTCACCACGCCGTATTTCGCCTTGCGGCGCCGGCCTTCGAGCAGGATGTGGCCGGCCAGGCGCGCGCCCGTCATACCGAAAGGATGGCCGATGGAGATGGCTCCCCCATTGACGTTCAGGCGTTCCATGGGAATGCCCAGTTGTCGCTGGCAGTACAGGGCCTGCGAGGCGAAGGCTTCGTTCAGCTCCCACAGCCCGATGTCATCCACCGTGAGCCCATGGCGCTTCAGGAGCTTCGGCACTGCGAACACCGGGCCGATGCCCATCTCGTCCGGTTCGCAGCCCGCCACGGCCATGCCTCGAAAGACGCCCAGGGGCTGCAGGCCCAGGCGTTCGGCCTGCCTGGCTTCCATCAGCACGCAAGCGCTGGATCCATCGGACAGCTGCGAGGCATTGCCGGCTGTCACGAAGTGGCCCTCGCCTCTGACGGGTTCAAGTTTGGCCAGCCCCTCCAGCGTGGTGCCGGGGCGGTTGCAACTGTCCCGGGTGGCGATCACGTCGCGGTAGGTGACCTCCCCGGAGTCTTTGTTCTTCTCGGCCATGCGTGCGGCGCAGGCGATGATTTCCTCGGCGAACACGCCCTTGTCTTGCGCGGCGGCGGTGCGTTGCTGGCTCTGCAGCGAGAAGGCGTCCTGGTCTTCGCGCGTGATGCCATAGCGCTGGGCCACCACGTCGGCCGTGTCGATCATGGCCATGAACAACTCGGGCTTGCACTCCACCAGCCAGGGGTCCAGGTCGGCCGGGGTGCCCAGGGCGCGCGCGCCGAGATGCTTTCCACCCCGCCAGCGATCATGGCATCCACGCCTTCGGCAACGATACGGCCGGCAGCGATGGACAGCGCCTGCAGACCCGAAGCGCAGAAACGCGTGACCGTGGTGCCAGCGATAGACAGCGGCAGCTCGGCCCGCAACACCGTTTGGCGGCCCAGATTCTTGCCCTGCATGCCCTCGGGATTGCCGCAACCCAGGATGAGGTCCTCGATCATCCCCGGGTCGATACCCGCGCGCTCCACGGCGGCCTTGACCGAATACGCCGCCAACTGGGGCGCAGGGGTGGCGTTGAACTCGCCGCGGTGGGACTTGGCCAGGGGCGTGCGGGCGGTGGAAACGATGACGGCTTCGCGCATTTTTTTCTCTTGTCTCGGTGGGTGGTTCACTGCGTTTTCAGTAGCGGCTTGCGCTGGCGCCACGGAAGACCCAGCGCCAAAGGCATCTGAATCTGCCGACAGTCCAACAGCAAACGCTCTCAGTTTTGATTTCGACCGACAGCGCCCGTCTCAGGCCTTTGCCACAGCTTGGTTCAGGCTGTCGAAGTTCCGGCCTTCGGCCACCAGCTTTTCCAGCAATGGCGCAGGCTGCCAGAACAGCGGGTCCTCCTTCGCGAACTCGCGGATGTCTGCCAGGATGGCGTCCAACCCCACCATGTCGGCGTACTTCATCGGTCCGCCGCGAAAACGCGGGAACCCGTAGCCCGACAGGAAGGTCACGTCCACATCCAGCGGGCGCAGGGCGATGCCCTCGTCCACGACCTTGGCGCCTTCGTTGACCATCGCGGCCATGTAGCGGCGAACGATCTCTTCCGGGGTGAAGCTGCGCGGCGTGATGCCTTTCCTGGCGCGCTCGGCATCGACGATGGCCAGCACCTCGGAGTCGGGCTGGCCCGCGCGGGCGCCCTGTGGATACACATAAAAGCCCCGGCCTGTCTTCTGACCGAACCAGCCGCGCTCGCAAATGCGGTCGGCGATCTCCACATAGCGGGCCTTCGGGTCGCGCGTAGCAGCGCGGCGCTTGCGCGTCGCCCAGCCGATGTCGCCACCCGCCAGGTCGGTCACCTGGAAAGGGCCCATGGGGTAGCCGAAGCCGCGCAACGCAGCGTCGATCTCATAGGGCGAAGCGCCGTCTTCCATCAGGAAGTCGGCGGCCTGCTTGTACACCGCCAAGATGCGGTTGCCGATGAAGCCATCGCACACGCCAGCGCGCACCGGAGTCTTCTTCATGCGCTTGGCCAATTCGAAGGCCGTCGTCACCACGTCGGGGGCGACCCGGGCCGGCACCACGATTTCCAGCAGCTTCATGATGTTGGCCGGGCTGAAGAAGTGCAGACCGATCACATCCTGCGGGCGCGAGGTGGCCGCCGCAATGGCATCGATGTCGAGGTACGAGGTATTGGTGGCCAGCACCGCACCGGGCTTGCAGACACGGTCCAGCTCTTTGAACACGGCCTTCTTGACCTCGATGTCCTCGAACACGGCCTCGATCACCAGGTCCACCGCCTGGATGTCTTCATAGCGGGTGGTCGGCACGTAGCGTGCCAGGATGGAAGCCTTGGCCTCATCACTCATGCGGCCCTTGGCGATCAGGCCGTCATAGACTTTTTCTACATTGGCCTGGCCCCGCGCGATGGCCTCGGCATCACGCTCCAACATCACCACCGAGAATCCGGCATCGAGTGCAGACACCGCAATGCCCGCGCCCATGGTGCCGCCCCCGATGACGGCGATCCGATCGACAGTGCGCGGCGCTGCGGCCCGGGCCTCGGGGATCTTGGCAGTCTCGCGCTCGGCAAAAAACGCATGAATGAGGCCAGCGCGCTGTGGGCTGTTCAGGCACTCCACGAACAGCGCGCGCTCCTTGGCCAGTCCCTCGTCGAACGGCAAGTCGACTGCGGCGCGCACGCATTCGACGATCTTCGAGGGTGAAAACAAGCCTCGGCTCTTTTTGGCCGTGTCGATTGCCAACGCGTCCAGATCGGCCAGCGCCGCAGCCGCGTCCGGAATGGGCAGGTCGCGCGTGCGGCGCACCGGAGCGTTCTGGGCCAGCAAGGCGTTGGCAAAGGCCAAGCCTGCAGCCGTGGCATCGGAACCCTCCACGCACTGGTCCAACAGGCCTGCGGCCAGCGCCGCCCGTGCCGACATGGGCTTGCCGCTCAGCATCAGTTCGGCTGCGGCCTTGGCACCCATCAGGCGCGGCGCACGCTGCGTGCCTCCAGCGCCTGGCAGCAGGCCCAGATTCACTTCGGGCAGGCCCAATTGCGCACCACCGGCAGCGTTGTGCAAGCCCAGGCGGTAATGGGCCGCCAGCGCCACCTCCAGCCCTCCGCCCAGCGCAGCACCATGGATGGCAGCGACGACCGGCTTGGTGCACGCCTCGATCCGTGCACAGACTTCAGGCAGCGACGGCAGCACGGCAGGCTGGCCGAATTCACGGATATCGGCACCAGCGATGAACGCCTTGCCCTCGCCCACGATCAGCACGGCCTTCACCGCTGCGCTGGCTTCGGCCTGCGCCACTGCAGCCAACAGGCCCTGGCGCACGGCAGCGCCCAAGGCATTGACGGGCGGATTGTGGATGCCGACCACCAGCACATCGCCTTGTTGGCGGGTTGGAACGACGGAAGCCGCTGCCTCACGGGTCATGCGTTTGTCTCCTTTGTTGTGGATCTCGTCCAGCATCCATTCTTACGGCGACAATGATTTCTAACAATCCCATGAATCATTGACAGACTGTCAAATGATTTAAACCAATACGCTTGAGACATGGACTCCCAATCGCTGACCCTGCTGGTGGAAATCATCGACAGCGGCAACCTGAGCCAGGCTGCCCGCAAGCTGAAGATGACGCGCGCCAACGTGAGCTACCACCTCGCCAAGCTGGAGAAGGACGTGGGCGTGCAGCTGGTGCAGCGCACCACGCGCCGCGTGGAGCCCACGGAGATCGGCCTGCGCCTTTACCAGCACGGACGCACCATCCACAACGAGATGCTGGCCGCGCGTGAAGCCATCACGACCCTGGGCCAGGGCTTGCAGGGCCGCGTAGGCATCAGCGTACCCAGTGGCTATGGACAGATCGTGGTGAGCGACTGGCTGATCGAGTTCAAGCGCGCTTACCCGGGCATCGTGCTGGACGTGCTGTTCGAGAACCGCGCCGACAATCTGCGCGACGAAGTCGATATCGCCATCCGCGTGGTGCAGGAGCCGCCACTGTCATTGGTGGCCCGCAGCCTGGGCACCGTGCGCTACCTCGCCTGCGCCTCCCTCGACTATGCTCATCGCCACGGGCTGCCGCGCACCCTGCATGCCCTGCGCACCAGCCCTGTGATCACCGCCGGCGTGACCGGGCGGCAACTGCGCCTGGCGGCCTACCAAGGCAGCGAACGGAATGAGGTGATGCTGGAGCCCACGCTGATCTCCGAGCATTTCCCTTTCCTGCGCCAGGGCATCCTGGCCGGCCTCGGAGTCGGTCTGGTGCCGGACTACGTGGTGCAGGACAAGCTGGAAAGCGGCGAGGTGCTGACCACGCTGGACGAGTACCGCCTGAGCATCTTCGGCACCCACATGTACCTGCTGTATCTGCCCAACCGCCACCAGACGCGGGCGGTGCGCACCTGTATTGACTTTCTTCTGGCCAAGGCCTCACCTGGAAGCGGTACCGTCGAGAGCGTGAGATGAACCTCCTGCCGCTGCCAAGTCTTTGCTCGCCGGCCGGGGTGCCATACATCGAAAGAGATGCGCTCAACGCGCCGCAGCCCTCGCTACCGCGCAGCATCGGGAAGCATGCGCAACATGGATTTTCCTCGGCCCAGCCAGTGCAATGCGTTGAAGGCTTCACGCAAGCCATGCTCGCACTGCGGCGCCTGCAGGTTCACCCATGCCAGTCGTCCTGATGCTCCCAGCTTGCCAGGGCGGCGGTTCGATGGGCCTCCACTCTAGCGGCGCTCTCGCCAAGCCAGGAAACCGCCCATTTGCAAACCGTGCGAGAGCACGTTGAGATATTCCTCGCGCCTTGGTTCAGCAGAGAGCGCATCGTGGGGCCAGGCGTCGAGCAGGCCTTGCAGCCGCTGCAGATCGAGTACACGGCACGCGAGAGGAGACGTGTGCAACCGATCGAGTTGCTGCTGCAGTGCTCCTCGCTGCGCGCTCAAGCGCGCGAACCAGTCACCGTGCTGCACACCCACCGCGCGGTTGGCATGCACCTCGGCTGGACCGCCTTGTGCCGCCAGCAGGCGCCGAGGCA
Organism: Acidovorax sp. KPB24-07; assembly: GCF_057543315.1. NCBI lineage: Bacteria > Pseudomonadati > Pseudomonadota > Betaproteobacteria > Burkholderiales > Comamonadaceae > Acidovorax > Acidovorax sp. KPB24-07. The sequence goes on along the minus strand of NZ_BAAJYS010000003.1, from coordinate 71,133 downwards.
GGGAGCGGCGAATGCCATCGCGCAGAAACTGGTCCAGCGGCAAAGCACCGAAGAAATCGATCACACGCCGGTCGCCCAGGGGCATGCGCACATCAGTGCCGGATATGGCACGCAGCGCACCCCATCCGTCCATCGCAGCGGCATTGCCCAGGAGCCATTCACGCAACACGCTCAACGATCGATGGCTTCCACCCAATCGAATCCTGTAGCGACCGCGGTCCAGCTTTTGGTGCATGCCGAGTTCCTGCGCCAGTGCGGGATGCAGGGCCCCGTGACGCTCCCATACCGCCGCTGGCAGACCATGCCAGTAACGCAGGAGCGTCGTCGGGGCAAATGGCCGCAGCAGATAGCGCTGAAAGGCTTTGCGCGCGCTCAACCCCTCGGCCTTCGCCAGGGCACGCGTCTGCCGCGCCAACGTCCGCCAATCGCCGTCGCGCAGCAGTTGCGGCAGGCGCAACAGGCCGTCGTAGCTGAAAAATGCATTGCCAAGCTCACCACCGATCAAAACGCGCCCGCCACGTGCATGCAGCAGACGGTAAAGCGGAAAGAACCAGGCCATGTTCAGCGGCGAGCGTGTTGGCTGGCCGCTCTCCTTCCACCAGCGCTCCGGATCGTGTTCGCCCCAATCGTCGCCATCATCGCCCACGGGATGCCAGTCGATATTGGAGCGGCTGGCAGCCAGCAGGCGCGCACGGGGCGATTCATCGTAATAGTGGTTCGCATTGGCCCTGGCAGTTTCCATCCTCGGAATCCGCGTGAGGGTCAGCAAGGGTGCGGGTGCCAGCTGCCGTGAGGCGGAAAGCACCATCGAGCCGCTGTCGAGCCCTCCAGTGAGGCACGCCGCCACGGGCCCCCGTGCCCGTAACGCATCGGCCACGGCACGGTCCACAACCTCGGCTGCGGCCGCCTCGACCTCGGCATCACTCCGCAGGCACAAAGAGCCTGCCTCGGGTGGCCGCCACCATCGTTCGCTATGGGTCGTCTCCCATGTCAGCACCATGAAATGCGCCATCGGCACCCTGTCAATGGCGCGGTAGATCGTGCGCGAGGCACGCGACGGGTCCATGACGAGCTGATCGGCCAAGGCCTGCTCGTCCAGATCGAGTGAAATCCCGGGAATCGCCAGTAAAGCCCTCAACCGCGTGGAAAACGCGATCATGCGCGGCCCGCGATGCACGAACAAAGAGCGCTGTCCTAAAGGGTCACGCGCAAGCAAAAGCTGCCGCCGCGTCGGACTGTAGAACGCCAGTGAAAAGGATCCATGAAGGCGCGACAGCGCATGAATATCCCATCGCTGCAAAGCATCCAACATCAGATCGCCGTCGGGACGTGCGGGGTGTGCCGTTACGCCCAGCGCAGTGGCCAGTTCAACACGTGCCCCCAGGCAAACGTCTGCCGCCAGTACGGCGCCCGAGTCACCAACCCGCGGCATGGTTTCACAGTGGTCTTCGTCTGTGAAAAAGTGCTGGCGGTGCACCATCGCCATGTCGCCGCCGTGCCAGATTACGGGAGGTCCGATGCCCCGCCCCTCTAATTCCTCCCCCAGCGTGATGACCCACTCACGGGGTACGGACTTTCCGTCCAGATGCCAGATTCCAGCGAAGTCGCTCATTCAACTCGCGGCGGCGGCAAATGCCGCATTCATGAACCGTTGGTCGAGCCAACGCCATCGTTGCCAATGGTGGGACCATTTGCTGTTTCTTCGATCGCCAGAAACGAGACCACTGGCGCCGTCCAAACCTTGCGCACAACTTGCGCCGGCTGATCGTTGCACACGGGAGGATTTTGTTCGTTCATCTCGGTATCCTTGCAGTTTCAGTCGCGAGACGCGGCGCCCGCCGCACCATCGGGCCGATGATACGACGGTCTGCTGGCCAGTCTCGCACGCGAGCCGTGGAAATCACCGTTCGCCAATGTTGGATCGCCCATGCACTTTCTTGCCGCCCGGCTTTGCCGGATCGACCGCCACACCAGGCCTGTCAGCACCCTGCCCAATGCACTCAGGGCGTGGTGTGGCAAAAAAACCGTTTCCATGAGCTGGCCCGTCTTTGATTGGCGCAGTCTGCTGGAGCGCGTCGGAGGGCGCCTGCTCTACCGCGCGCTGCGTCATCGCGAGGGCCGCAGCTACGTCTGGCTGCGACTGACCTCTTCGGCACCGCTGTTCCAGGACTACGGCACCACTTCGATGAATCGATATCCTCGCCTGTTCGCGTTCGTACGTGAAGCACTGACAGACTGCGCGTCTCCCAGACTGCTTTCATTCGGCTGCTCCACGGGCGAGGAAGTCCTCAGCCTGCGCCAATACTTTCCCCACGCCGACATCACGGGCCTGGACATCCATCCAGGCCACATTGCCCGATGCCTTCAACAGCAGCAGGGGCAGCCGGATCCCGGCATGCGATTTCGCGTGGCAGGCGATACCGCTGCGGAGGCTACCGCCACGTACGATGCGATCTTCTGCCTGGCTGTGATGCGGCGGGGCGACTTGGCCAGGCACCGCGGCGAATGCTGCGACCATCTCATTCGCTTCCAGGATTTCGATGCCCAACTGGAAGATTTTGCCCGCTGTTTGCGACCTGGCGGCTTCCTGGTACTGCGTCACGCCAACTTCCGGTTGCGCGACGCCCGCGCGGCACGCTGGTTCGACCCGGTCCTGCGCGTGCCAACACCAGCACGGGCGGACACCCCCCTTTTTGGCCCGGACAACCGGCGGCTCGCAAAACAGGGTGACGACGAGGCAGTATTCCGGCGCCGATCCTCCCCTCATGCGGCTGGATCGGGCAGCGGGATTCAGTGACCGCTCCGAAATGCCACTATAGAATTTGAACTCCTGTGTCCCTGAGCGATGTGCCCTTTTTTGAACGAGAGAAGCCACGGATGAACGTCGATTCGGATGCCTTGATTGCCCAAACTCCGGATTGCCTCGCTGCTGACATGGGCGAGGAACTGGTCATCATGATCGCCGGACGTTCCATCTATCTGGCCTTGGATCCGATCGGACGGGATGTGTGGTCGCGCATTGCAACGCCTTGCACGTTCAGTGCCTTGTGCGACGGGCTGAGCGAGACCTACGAAGCATCCAGAACCAGCATTGAGGCGGATGTGGCCACGTTGCTCGGCACCCTTCACGATGCCGGCGCAGTCGCCATAAGCCACTGAACAGCGGCCTAACCAGGGCGATTGCAACATCCGACCAGGGACCTTGCCTGTGAGCCTATACGAGTACCAACTGTGCGGATGGCACGTTCGCAGCGAAATTTTCCTGCCCGAGCTGCCCGAATGGACGGGAGCCGGTGCGGGAGAAGACCTCATCATCGAGGAAGGGCCGGTGCCTGAGCGGCTTGACGGCTTTGAAGGCCCATCGCCCTGGTTGAGCGTGAGTCCGGATGGGAGCGTTCTGTTGAGCATTCAGAACTTGGTGCGCATCCTCATCCGGGACGGCCGTTCCATACGGGTGGATCGTGTGCAAACACAAGACGAGGGATGGCGCTTGTTTCTGCTCGGATCGGCACTGGCCTACTTGTGCCTTCAGCGCGGCCTCTTTCCGCTGCATGCAGCATGTGTGCGTGTCGGGACGCGCACACTGGCCATTGCGGGGCACAGCGGTGCTGGCAAGTCCACGCTCGCCGCGGTGCTGCTCCGGCGAGGCCATTGCCTCCTGAGCGACGACCTGACCGTTTTGCAGACGTCCCAGGACCGCGGCATTGAGGTGCTGCCCGCTTTCCCGCGGCTGAAACTGTGGCGCGAAACGATGGATGCACTGGAAATTCCCGTGAATGGGCTGCCGCAGATACGACCCGGCATGAACAAGTACGACCTGCGGCCGCATGCGGGCTTCGATGTTTCGACGAAACACCTGGATGCGGTACTGGTGCTGCGCGATGCGCCTTCCCCTCTATTGAAGCGTTGTACACCTTCGGAAGCCTTGCCGATGCTGCACGGTTATCTGTCGCGGCCGCAAGTCGCTCACCGCCTGGGCCTGCGTGCGGCCACATTCGCCCAGGCAGCTGCGGTAGGCCGGATAACCCCCGTCTGGGAATTGCACCGTCCGCGAAGTTTCGATGCACTTGATGCAACTGCCGATTTGATCGAAGCGAACTTCACCCCATGAACCGCCGCGGCATCTTCTGGATCGCCTCGTATCCAAAATCAGGCAATACGTGGGTGCGGTGTTTGATCACCAGTCTCCAAGCGCAGGGGGCGCCTGTGAAACTGCACGGCCTGGGCAAAGCCTTGCCCAATGCCGCAGTGCGCACCTGGCTGGAAGCCTATGTGGATGTGGCAAGCGAGGATCTGAATCCGGACGAACTGCGCGCCATGCGGTTGCAGGCATACCAGCTGTATGCAAAGCAGCACTGGGGCATGCTGAAGGTGCACGACCGCTATGACGCGGCGCTGTTCCCCGCAGATGCCAGCCTGGGAACGGTCTACATCGTTCGCGATCCGCGCGACATCGCTCCTTCTTGGGCCGACCACATGGGCGTGGATGTGGAGACCGCCATTGTGCGGATGGCCGATGCCGAATTCACTGTAGGCCGTGGCTTTTCTGCATTCACATTACAGGCTCCGCAACATCTTGCCTCCTGGTCCGAGCACGTGCGGTCTTGGCTGGATGATGCACCAAGTCCGCTATTGTTGTTGCACTACGAGGCCTTGCTGACTGAACCGCTGCGCGAAGCCGCGCGGCTTGCGGAGTTCCTGGGTCTGCCAGCGGATTCCGGGTGCGTGGCGCGTGCTGTCAGTGCGTGCAATTTCCAGACACTGCGCAGCATGGAGGAGGAGCATGGTTTCATTGAGCGCCGCGCGGTGCAGCAGCGGTTCTTCCGCCAAGGCCGGGCGGGTGCATGGCGTGGGACCTTGCAACCCGATCAGGCCGAGCGCTTGGCGGAACAACACGGGACCATCATGCAGCGGCTGGGTTACGCCTCTGACCGAGCGCCCATAGACAACCTGCAGGCCCGATGATGAAGGCCAACCCGCAGGTCACCGCAAGCTCGCACACCACGGCAGGGCCGGGTACGGCTCTGGAACGCATCGGGGTTCTATGCGCCCCGCTGGCAGCAGATCGCCCGCATCAATGGCGCCCGGGCCCATGATGCGCACATCAGCACAATGGTCGCCAGCGTTCCGCTACGCACTGCATCTTTGGCAAGCGGAGGCGAAGGCACCCACCGATGCGGCGCTGGCCCTGGTCGACGCACGGTCGTTCACGCATACGCTGGCGTGGCATCGGCTGGCGCTTGCACTGCCAGCGGCCGATACGTTGCCCCCGGGCATGCCAGAAACGCTGCGTGCCGTTCTGCGCCAACGCCAGCGCCAAATGACACTGCGAATGTTGCAACAGACGGCCGCATTGCGGGAGATCGTGGCATCCCTTGACCAGGCTGGCCTTCGCTACTGCCTGCTCAAGGGTCAGGGTTATGCCGCGCTGTTCGAAGCCGCGCAGCGCAGGGAAGCCTGCGATATCGACCTGTTGATCTCCGCGGCAGACCGGAACCCGGCACTACGGCATTTGCAGGCCCTGGGCTACAGGCTGGATCCCGCCGCCGCATCCGATCTGGAGCAATACTGCGTCGACAACCATGCCTTGCCGCTGCGACATGCGACGAGTGGCGTGGTGCTGGAGCTGCATCTCCGTCTCGCCAACCGTCCCGGCCAGTTCCAACTGGAAAATCTGCAACTGTGGGACCGGCACATCGCAAGAGTGATGGTGGGCGGCATGGAAGTCGCCACCCTGTCGGCGCCCGCCGCGGTGGCTTATGCGGCGTTCCATGGCACAAAACACAACTGGTGCCGGGCATTCTGGCTGGTGGACATGGCTTTGGCGATGCGCAGCACCACTATGGACTGGCCGCAGGTGCTGGACCTGGCGCAGCGCCTGGGAACCGAGCGCCATCTGGCGATGTCGGTCCTGCTTGCCGAGGCCACACTCGGTGTCGCAACGCCGGCGGTATTCCGTTCGCATGCCCTGCTGCTTCGTGCAGCGCGTCCCGCCGCCGACGCACTGCTGCCGCATCTGGACGCACTTGGCTCCGATCGCGGCGCCGACCTTGCCGCACGGATGGGCATGGTCCGCTACGGGCTGCGGCTGCTGTCGCTGGAATCCAGTTGGCATGGACGTCTGCAGCTCATACCCTTTCTGCTGGCTCCCACGAAGGATGACCGCGCGGCCGTGGCACTTCCCCCCTATCTGCGGTGGGCCTATCCGGGCGTGCGTGCGGTGCGGCTGGCGCACCAGCACATGACCAAGCGAAGACGTGTCTAGCCTTACCAGCCCAACCACCGAGTTCGATCGGGGGATGCCACTCTTCCTGAACAGGCGCGCCGCCGCAGGTGCGGCGTTAGCGCCCGAATGGCCTTGCGAACTTCGGGCATGCGTCGAATCAGGTCTTCGGCGAGGTGGTGCATGACTCCACCGCCGCGCCACCAGATATCCCACTTTGACCGGGTGCTGGCGTTTCTGCATTTGCCGCGCTTCGAGCGCTGGCTGCTTCTGCCGGCCTGGCTGCTTCTGGGTGCGGCCCGTGCGGCGGTGCGGTGCCTGGGTTTTCGCCGATTGGCACCGTGGCTGGGTCTAAGCGTGGCGGTGCCTCCTCCCATGCCGGCGCCGGACGAACGTGCGCAACGTCGTGCGGTGCAGATCGCGCGGACCATCAGGCTGGCCGCCGGGCACACGCCGTGGCAGTCCAACTGCCTGACCCAGGCGCTGGCAGCGCATTGCTTTCTCTGCCTGTTTCGGGTTGGTCACATAGTGTGCTTCGGCGTCGCGCGTTCCGAAGCGACGCAACTGCAAGCCCATTCCTGGGTGCTCGCCGGAGACTTTTGCGTCACTGGCGGCGCAGGTGCGAAGCGCTTCACCAGAGTGGCCTGCTACGTCAGCCGTCCCGGGAAGGCCCCATGACGGCGGCTCGGGCCCTGATGCGGCTGATGTCATGGGCGAGTCCGCAGCGTCGAATCTCGTTGTTCCTGCTGATGGTTCTGACCAGTGTCAGTGAAGGTCTGGGCGTGTTGCTGCTCGTGCCCTTGCTCAGTGCCTTGCAGGGTGACGCCGGTGGCGGCGAGAGCATGGTTGCACGCGCGGCCACCCAGGCCATCGCCGCTTTCGATCTGCGAGCGACGGCGTCGTTACCCTGGCTGCTGCTTTCTTTCTGCGCGCTGCTGCTGTTGCGCAACGTGGTTCAGCATGCACGCGAGTGCGCTGCGGCGCGGCTTCAGCAGGACGTGGCCGAGCGCCTGCGCGAAGCCAGCTTTTCCGCTTTGCTCGGCGCACAATGGCGTTGGCTCCAGGCGCAGCGCACCGCAGACCATGCCAGCCTGATGCTGAGCAATGCCAGCCGTGTGGGGGTGGGACTGGGTCACGGTCTGGCGATGCTGGCCTCTTTTGCCACTGCGGCGATCTACGTGCTTGCAGGATTCACGCTGGACTGGAAGCTGGCCTTGGCATCGACGCTGGGCGGAGCGCTGCTGCTGGCGCTTTTGGCCGGCCAACGCCGCAGTGTCTTGGCGCTGGGCCGACAGTTGACCTTGTCCAGCAAGCGGCTCCATGCCAGCCTGCAAGACAGCCTGGCCGGTTTGCGACTGGCCAAAATTCTGGGCGCCGAGTCGCGCTACGCCGCGTGGATCGCCCGTGACGCCAGCGCGCTGCGCGATCAGCACCTGCGTTTCGCATCCGCACTGAGCTTGTCAAAAGCGTTGCTGCACAGTAGCGGCGCGATGCTGCTTGCAGCCTACATCTACCTGGGGCTTCGGGTCTGGCAGGTGCCTGTCGCCGAATTGCTGACGTTGGTGTTGGTGTTCGCGCGCCTGCTGCCTCTTTTGGCGGCAACGCACCAGCAACACCAGTACTGGCTGCACGCGCTGCCGGCGTTCACCGAGATGGATCAGCAGATCGGCCAGGCCCGTGAGTGGGCCGAGCCAGATGCTGCGCAGCCCGCTGCGCAGCCGCAGGTGCGCAGGTCGATAACACTGCGTGCGGTAAGTGTCCGCTATGCCGAACGGACAGTACCGGCCTTGAACTCGGTGTCCTTGACGCTCCCCGTGCACACCACTACTGCGATCATTGGCGCTTCCGGTTCCGGCAAGAGCACGCTGGCCGACGTGCTGTGCGGTCTGCTGGGTCCGGACGAGGGCAGTCTGGCGATCGATGGAGTGCCGCTGGACGGACGGATGCGCAGGTCGTGGCGGCAGGCGGTGGCGTACGTCTCGCAGGACACATTCCTCTTCAATGACACCATCCACCACAATCTGCGCATTGCCGCACCGCAGGCCGACGATGAGATGTTGCGCGCCGCACTGGAAAAAGCCTCCGCCGGATTCGTGCATGCATTGCCGCAGGGGTGGGACACGATCGTGGGCGAGCGCGGCGTGTGCCTGTCCGGAGGTGAGCGGCAGAGGCTGGCGCTGGCACGCGCGCTGCTGCAGCGCCCGGCGCTGCTGATACTCGATGAGGCCACCAGCGCGCTGGACCACGAAAACGAGGCACGCATCCACGCCGCTATCGAGCAACTGCATGGCCAGTTGACCGTGGTCGTCATCGGCCACCGGCTGGGGCTGCTGGAGCGTGCGGACCAAGTCGTCCTGCTGGAGCAAGGGAGGGTTCGCGCACAAGGACTCTGGCATGAGGTGTCGCCGGCCTGGACGGAAGGTCCATGACGCTCGCTGGCGAGGACCGACCATGACTTCACTGAATCCGCGTCGTTGGCATGCAGGCGTCTGGGCACTGTCGGCGCAGTGGCTATCGGTGCTTGTGACGGCGGCCATATCGCTGGCCCTGTCTGTGTGGCTGGCGCGGCGCATGGAGCCGTCCGGCTTCGGCCGCTATGCTTACCTGCTGAACCTGGCCACGCTGCTGGCCCTTGCGCAGGACGCAGGGCTGCGCACTCTCGTGCTGAGAGAGCAAGTCTCACCCAGCCCCGCCCTCAAGTCGTTCGAGGCAGTACTGCCGGGGCTGGCCCGGGGCCACCTGCTGGTGACCACGTTGCTGCTCGTAGGCGGCTGTCTCGCACTGATACCTTTCGGCGCGGATCTCGCATTGCCTGCGGCTGTATGGTGCTTCGCTGCCGTGTCGCTCTCGCAGTTGGTATCGGTGCAGTTGAAGGCAGCGGGGCAGTGGCAGCGCGAAGGCCGGTGGCAGGCGGGAGCGCGCATGTCGAGTGCCCTGGCGATCATTTTCGGGGTGCTGCTGTTTGGGCCCGAGCCCGGCATCGTGTTCGGCGCCTGGGGGATAGGCCTGATGCTGGCGTATGCCGTACTTGGGCAGGATGTGCGCGATCGAACCCGGTGGCCGCCGCCTGCCCCGCTCTATCACGCCGCGGCAGGCTTTCTGTGGATCGATTTGGCCACGTGCCTTTACCGGCGCAGCGACATCGTGATCCTGCAAAGGATGGCGGATCCTGCAGAGATTGGGCAGTATGCTGCGGCGTATCGCCTGTTCGACGGTGTGCTGCTGCTGGCCATGCCACTGGCGCTGTTCTTTTTCCGTCGCCTGCGCAAAACCCGCGACCATGCGGCCGCGGCGCGCAGGCTGCTAAGGCGCAGCTTGTTCGCCGCAGGGGCCGCCGGCCTGGGGCTGGCCCTGGGCGGCGCCTGGCTGGGTCCGTGGCTGATCGAATTTCTGTTCGGCCCTGCATACCAGTCGGCAGGATCGCTGCTGGGCTGGCTGTTCGCGGCGTTCGTTTTCGTGCTGCCCAACTATGTGCTGACGCAGGCCGCGATCGCGCTGGATCGAGCACGTTGCTATGCATGGGGAGCGGGCTTGGCAGCAGTGACCAACCTGGCCCTCAATCTGCTGCTGGTCCCGCAGCATGGCGCGCGGGGCGCGGCCACGGCCGTGATCGCAACCGAAGCCATGCTGTGTGCCGCGCTGTGCATCGGCCTGTTTGGGCGGCACAAGCCAGAACGGCCGCGAATCCCTTCGCGGTGAGATTTGTGTGGCAAGATGTTTTCGTTTCTCGCCTCTGGCCGCATGCCTAGATGGAGACCCAGCATCGTGTCGGATGGAAGATGCACCCCCTGTAAATACATTGAACACCGGCCCATATTCCGATGCCAGGGATGAACAACGTGCGGGAGCGCGGCGACGATGTGTCGCTGGCCGACTTGCTGCTGGAACTGCTGCGCTTTTACCGCGAATTCGGCCGATTGCTGGTCCCGGTCGCTTTGCTGTTTGCCTTGGTCGCCGGGGCAGCCGTCGCATTGGTGCCGGTCTACAGCGCCGTCGCCCTGCTGGACACGGCACAGATGCCGCTGGACCAGTGGCGCAGGCTGCAGCCCATGCTGTCGGACCGGCATTTTGGTCGCTGCGTCGTTGGCCGAAGCAAAGTTGCCTGACGGACAGCGAGACCGATTGCTGATGCAGTTTCAGCAACCGCGCTACTGGAGTTCCCGCGTGAGCTACCGGAGCACCGTGGGGCGCGATGACATCCGCGAGCAGATCAACATCGATCCCAAAAAGGTGGGCGCGCTGGGACTGGAAGTGTCTCTCCTGGTACGCAACGACGCGGCGGCGTCCCAGCAGTTCGAACTGATCGCGCAGCACATCCGCCAGGTTATGTGGTGGTCGGACCTGCGCGAATACCTGGACAAGCTGCAGCTCGAGGTACTTGAGCAGCGCGCACGTCTGCAGATCGAACAGATCAGGCAACAGTTCTCCATCGAACAAAACCTGAAGCAGGTCCAAGAGATGCAGAAGCTGCTGCAGCAGTACCCTGAGCTGCGGCATAACGGTTTCAGCACGGTGGTATCCGTCGGCGATGGAGGCGGCAAGTACCTGTCGCCGCTCGCGCAAACGGTCGCATTGCAGTCCACTGTCGCGGAGACACGGGCCAGCCTGCGCAAGGGGCAGCGCGAACTCGAACAACTGGACTGGAAGCAGCGCTATCTCGGCCGGGTCGATGCACGCATGCGCAGCTTGTATTCGGGGACTGCGCTGGCGGAATGGCTTCGGCTGAACCAGCATGAGATGTTTCCACCCGACGCCACCGTGGATGCGGCTCAGCAACAGGTTGGCAGCGAAATACAGATGACCTTGGGCCAACTGCAATACAAGGCCGAGCAATTGCGCTACAAGGCCCAGCCGGCGATTTCGGCAGCGCCGGTGCCGTCGCGCCGGCCGTGGCTGGTGGCCTTGGCGGCGTTCTTGTGCACCCTGGGTGTGCTGTCTCTGGCGCTTGCGTCCTACGCGGCACTGCGTCGCAGGGACAGCGCAGCGCAGCTGCCATGGTCGGCCCATAGCGACCCATTGTTTGCCTGGTTGCCCGCCGGCCTGCGGCGCAGGCTGCTGCCGGAGCGGGCGTCCATCGCTTACGACAAGGATCCAGCGTGAGGCGGGTGCTTGTCACCGGTGCGGCCGGCATGATTGGGCGCCGCCTCGTTTCCGCCTTGCTGCGCCGTGGCGATGCCGTGGCGGGCTTGGACAATTTGTCCAGTGGCATGCCGATGCCGCTGGGACTGACCCTCAGTGTGGTGGCTGATGTGTGCGATACCGCCACCGTGGAGGCCGCGCTGAGGGATCTCCGTGCGGACGCCATCGTTCATCTGGCAGCGGTGCATCACATTCCCACATGCGAGACACAGCGCATGCATTGTCTGCGGGTGAACGTGGAAGGCACCGAAAGCGTGCTGCATGCCGCGACGCAGACTGGTCTGCAACAGGTGGTCATCGCATCCAGCGGCGCTGTCTACGCGTGGGGCCGCGAGATGCTGACCGAGGCCGACAGCCCCACCGAAGCACGCGACAACTATGCGCTGTCCAAACTTTGCAACGAGAGCCAGTTGCGGTTGTGGTGCTCCCGCGCCCAAGGACGCCGCGGGCGCGTGGCGCGACTCTTCAACAGCATCGCGCACGACGATCCGAATGCCCATCTGATTCCAGACGTTCTGGCTCAATTCCGGGCGGACCCGGGGACAGAGCCGGTATTGCGACTTGGAAATCTTCAGCCTCGCCGCGACTACATGCATGCGGACGACGCGGCGGCCGGCGTTCTGGCACTGCTCGACGATTCCCATCTGACACCGGCTTTCGATGTTTTCAACCTTTGTTCGGGCGTAGAGCATTCGGTCGGCGATCTCGTCTCAGAAATCGGCAAATTGCTGGGACGCAGTCCACGGATCGAGGTGGATCCACAACGCCAGCGGCCCAACGACCGCGCCCACCAATTGGGCGATCCTGGCAAGGCGTGGTCACGTCTGGGCTGGCGCACGCGATGGAGCCTGCACCAAGCGCTGCAGATGACGCTCGATCCCCCATCCTCGGATGTCGATGGCCGTATGGGCTAGCTGCTGCAGGAAGTTCGGGCTGTCGCGGGCGTTCCGCGCAGGCAGCCGATGCGCATGATCCCCTTCGTGTGGTTTGGCAAACCTGCTGGTGAACGCTCGCATGCGAAAATTCCGCGCACATCGGCAGAACCGTATTAACCAGTTGCTCAGGGCGTGCCATGCGCCCTTCGGAGATTCAGAGTTGGATGCCGGCTTTCTTCATTGTGTGTGGGCATGGCGCGCGCTCCATCGTGTTTGCTCTAGCACCCATTCCTGCGTCTTTTGCGTCGGCGATCACGGTGTTCGCCCGGCTTGCGCTACCCGTCCAAGCCATGCGCCATCCGGCGTGGGGGCCTTGTTTCCGTGAACACGACCGCCCGCATGCAGACGGGCTTCGTCGCCGGTGCAGCCCTGTACACGCTCGGCCAGAGTTGCACGCTGCTGTTCCAGTGGCTCCTGGTACGCCAGTTCGGCCTGCAGGGCTATGGCGAGGTGGGGCTGGCGCACCTCTGGCTCATGAGCGTGCTGTTTGTGGCGGATCTGGGCTATGCATCCTGGTTCCTGCGCGAGGATCCGGCGTCTCCCGATTGGGGCGATCGATGGCGGCGGGCCCTGTTCCACCGCCTTCTTGCCACACTGTTCCTCGACTTGGTATGGACTGCAGCGGCATGGTGGAGCTATGGAGGGCAGGGAAACGCCTTTGAATACACGATCGCCGTGCTCCCGGCAACGCTGCTCGGGCTGGTCGGCTATTCCGCGCCTTTGCTGGCGCAGGGTAAACGGCTGCTCGGATTCGCGGTTCAACAGGTCGCCATGCCGGTGGCGATACTGGCCTGGCTGATTTTGCACCTGCATCCGGAGAGCGCCGGGGCAGCCGGTGCAGGCCTGGCCGTGAGCGTGGGATATCTGGTGCAAGCACTGGTCAATGTGGCTGCGTTCGGCATGCGCTGGCAATTGCTATGCCCCAGTCCAGGCCGCTCCCGGCAGATGCTCGGGATGTCGCTGCAGCTGTCCTTGATGGGCATGGTGGGAACTTTGCACGACCGCCTGACGCCCCTGCTTCTGGCCACCATCGCGCCAGCATTTCTGCCGATTTATCTCATGATTGGATATTTGGTCAACGGAGCCAGTGGCGTTTTCAATCAGTTCAACCGGCTCCTGCTGATCGAGGCGCGCAGCGAGGTGGGCGAGCGCTGGGCCACGGCGCTGATTTCACTGGTGCTGGGCTTTTCCGCGCTGGGCATGCAACTGCTGGTCGCGGTCATCGATGCGGCGGGCACTGCAGAGCAACGGGCCTGGATTGTCTGGGTTGCTCCGGTACTGGCCGCTGGTATGGTGATTCTGCCCAGCAGCGTACTGTCTGCACTGCTGATCGGGCGCCATCGCGAAGCCGCGCTGCTGCGGGTGCTGTTGTTGGGTTTCCTGTGCAGCGGCTTGCTGCAACTGGCCGCTGCGGCCTGGACAGCGCCGCAGTGGTTGCTATGGGCACGTCTGCTGTGTCTTCTGGGAATGGCTGGCGCAGCGCTGCGCCTGTGCGGTCTGTGGTTGAATCTGGGCGGGTACGCCGCGCTGCTGTCTGTGCTCTTAGCAGCGGCTCTCTGGAGCAGTCCTGTTGGACGCGGAATTGCCGCCATCCTCCTGCTAGCCACCGCATGGAAAGCGTGGCGCCACCACAATCTTTTGCGCGCCAGCGCACGATCTGCGCGATGGCGTGCGATCTCCTGGTAGCGGCATTCGGTAACCGATTGGGTTTTGTTCAATGTGCGGAATAGTCGCCCTGCGGAGTTTCGTGGCCGATTCGGCGCTGCAGCCACGCGCCCAGCATGCTCTGGATGCACTGTCGAGCCGCGGGCCGGATGCACAAGGTCTGCTGTGCCTGGACCAGCCCGTACCGACGGCGCTGGGCCACCGCCGGCTGGCGATCCTTGATCTGAGTGACGCTGCCACGCAACCGATGCGGTGTGCGGAGAGCGGCAACGTGGTGGTGTTCAATGGAGAAATCTACAACTTTCTGGAGTTGCGCCGCGAACTGGAAACGCTCGGCCATCGCTTCCGCACTGACAGCGACACCGAGGTGATCCTGCACGGTTGGCGAGCATGGGGCGAGGCATTGTTCACGCGCTGCAACGGAATGTGGGCAGTGGTGCTCCTGGAACAGGCGACCGGCGAACTGGTGTACTGCCGCGACCGGCTTGGCGTGAAGCCGCTCTACATGCACCACGACGGCCAGCGATTGGTGCTGGCGAGCGAAATCCGTGCGATCGCTTGTGCACTGGGCGGGTACCCGCCACCCAACCCGGCCGCAATCTTCGACTTCCTCGTCGCGGGCCTGTCCGATCACAATTGCGACACTTTCTACCAGGGGATCCGCGCCGTGCCCCCTGGCTGGCTGTACCGGGTATCGCCAACTGGCCACAGCCGCCGCCACCGCTATCACGACTGGCCCGCTCCAGGCGCCGCCGATCCCCTTGACGCAGAGGCAACCCGGGCCCTGCTCGAAGACGCCACGCGCCTGCGTCTGCGCTCAGATGTTCCCACCGTGACCCTCCTGTCCGGCGGGTTGGACAGTTCCATCCTGACCCGCATCAGCCTGCAAGCCGATTCCGCACCGCGCACCTGTTTTGCAGGCGCGTTCACCTACGGATATTGCGATGCTGCCCATGCAGCGTTCGATGAAACGGCCGACGCCGCCGCCCTGATGAAGGAGTGGGGTCAAATCACCCGGCACCACGTTCATCGCGCCCACGCGGTCCCGGACGAGGAGGAACTGCGGGCGCTGGTGGTCGCGCAGGAAGCGCCTTTCTGCACTCCATCGATCTTCGCCAGCTTCCGCATGTACCGGGCAATCCGCGAGGCAGGATACAAGGTGGTCCTCAACGGAGAAGGCGCCGACGAGTTGTTTGGCGGTTATGTGGGTTTGTACCTACCCCTGGCCGCACGGGACGCTCTGCGCGGCGCACACCTGCCTGCGCTGGTGAAACTGCTTGCCGGCGGCGCCGTGCTGCCCCGTGCGTTGCTCCACCGCCTGGCCTGGGATCTGCCAGGACCGCTGCTGGGCGCGATGCTGCGGCGAAACCGGCCCAGCGTGGCCTGCATGTCCGGCGCGCTCTGGCACGACCAGTCGCCGCGCCTGCGCGCATTGCAGGTCGACCGCCGGGCTGGCGTGGAGATGCGCATGCGCAGTGACGTGCTCTCCACCAATCTGCCAATGGTGCTGCGCATGGCCGATCGCAATAGCATGTCCGCCGGCATCGAGGTGCGAGCGCCTTTCCTGGACTACCGGCTGGTGGAGCGTGCGCTCGCGACCCGGGCAGACACCCGCATGGGCGACTACCACGGCAAAGCGCTGCTGCGGCGGGCCTTCGCTGCCGACATGCCTCCGCGCATCGTGGAACGGCGCAAGAGCACTGGCTTCGGTCACGCCGAGCAATTCCTGTTGGACCGCATGCCCGTGCAGCGGACCTTGTCATCGCTGCCGCCGGAGTTGGGCGAATTCCTCGACGTGCCCCGGCTGCGAACCGAACTGGCCCGGGGACGCGCACACACCACGCTCTGGCTCGCGGTGTCAGTCGCCCTGTGGCACCGGAGCATTTATGCATAGCGTCTGTCTGGTCAACCGAGGCGGTCAATGAATGCAGACTTCGCTCCTGACGACGGCCGTTGCCGTTGCTGCGGCGCGACCTGCGCGCAGCGCACGGTGTGGCGGGAGGTGTACCTCGGCAGCGGCCAGGAACTGCGGCGGTGCGGACTGTGTGCTGCTGCCTACCTCGCTCCGGACTTCAGCGAGGAGGCATTGGCGCGCTTCTACGCGCACGACTACCGCCGCTTGTTTCCGATGGAAGTGCCCTGGCGCAGCGAGGAACGCTTCTTCGCCTTGCGCGGCGACCGGTTGGTCGCAAATCGTCGGCTGCGCCGGATTTCGCCGAATCTTCCAAGGGGTGCGCGCCTGTTCGAGTTGGGCTCTGGCTTTGGTGCCTTCCTGGGCGCCGCCGCTGCGGTGCGTCCGGACCTGCATTTACTGGCGTCGGAGCCGGATATGGCGCACCGCGAGCGCCTGCTGGATGGCGCCCGCGTTCAGTTCCTGCCCCAGCAGCAGGTGATGGACGAAGCCACGCTTGATGCGGTCGTGGCCTTCCACGTGATGGAGCATTTACCGGATCCGCGCGATTTCCTGGCAACGGTGGCACGGGTTTTGGTCCCTGGCGGTCAGGCATGGATCGAGGTGCCGGACGTGATGAGCGACTGGCGTTCGCGGAACTATGTGCATCCTGCACATCTGAGCTATTTCTCGGCCTCGCTGTTGCAACGGCTGGCGCAAGCCGCAGGACTGGATGTGATCTACTGCGATGCCTACCCTGGCGGGGGCATGCTGGCGGACAACCTGTGGCTGCACCTGCGGCGTCCACGGCACGCGTGTGTGTCCAAGCCGTTGGCGGCGGCAACCGCGCAGGAGGTGCGCCTGCTCGATCGGCAACTCAATCGGGTGTCCTGGGCGCTGCGGGATCGGATGCGGCGCGTGCTCAAGCAGGCCATCGTGAGTCTGTTCGGCAGTGGCCTGGTTGGAGAACTGCAGCGTCGGCGGAACCAGTGGCGTGTGTTGCAAGAGGACTGCGATGCAATTCCGTGACTTTCATCGGACCCTGCGGATCCAGTATGGCGAAGACGCCGCAGCAGTGCGCCACGAACTCTATTTCCTGTCCTTGCGAGGTCGCAGCGCAGTGCTGCGTGCCGTACTCGCTTTGCTGCGGGATGCCTGGCTGTGTGCGACGCTGCCACGGCGCGCGATGCCAGTGGCGGGATGGGCCGCGCTGGCCACCCTACCGGGCAGCAATGGCTGGGGCGCCCTCGCACCGTGCGTTGCCGATCTGGCCCGGCGCGGCATCGCCTGCACCGTCCTCATCCATCCGCGCCTGCGCGGGCAGGTCGCTGGACAGCTTCCGGCCCGGCCGCCAGCATCGGCTTGGCGCCATGCCTGGTCAGCCTGGCGGCTCCGGCATGCGCCAGGCACGACACCGGTCGCCGCGCCCTGGCTGGTGCGCTGCTGCGTGTTTCGGCAACGCCTCTGGTGCGGCGCCTGGTCGAGCGTGATGTGCTCGGGCACGACCGCCACGCTGCTGCTGCACAACGATTTCGATCTCTACGCCGTGGCGGCACAGCAGGCCGCCGGCGCCGGCTGGCGCAGCATCTGCGTACAGCACGGCTTGCCTACCGAAGAATTCTTTCCCGTGCGGGCCCAGCACCATTTGCTGTGGGGACCAAGCAGCGCAGAGGTCTACGCCCGGCATGGTGTGGCCGCACATGCGTGCAGCTACGGTCCGGCGCGTCCCCAGGTTGAAGCCAGTGCCCATGCCGCGCCTTCAGTTCTGTATCTCGTATCGCAAACGCACACACCGGTGTATGGGCTCTCGCTCGCGGGCTATTTTCAAGCCCTGGCAGACGCCCTGATCCAGGCCCGGCTCGAGGGCATCACATTGCAAATCCTGCTGCATCCCGAGGAAGTGCGCAACGGTCATCCCTACGCTAAAAGCGCGATGGCCTCATTGTGCCGGCCGCCGCCACATGCCTTGTTGGAGGACACCGCAGCACCCGCGCTGGTAGTGGGTTTCTGTTCCACTGCGCTGTTGCAGGCGGCTTGTCGAGGCCACTATGTCATCGGCCTGGCATGGCCGGCCTCAGGGTCTGCGGATGCGCAGGAGATCGGGCGGCCGGCCCAGCAGGTGCCCGACGTGACGACGTTGTGCGAACTGGTCCGCCGACTGCGAGAGGATGCCTGCACGCGCGGCGCTTTCCTTGAACGGCAGCAACAATGGCTGTCACTCAGTTTCGCTTCCGACCCAGACTGGCCCAGCCATGTTGGAGCCAGCCAATGAAACGCTGGGGTCTGGCGTTGCTCATCCTTTGGGTGCATGTCGGCGATCCGCTGGTGGCGTGGTTGTACGGCGGTGGCACCTGGTTGCAGGCCACTTGGCTGCGCCCGGTACGGGACCTCACAGTGTTGGCGCTGGCAGCGCTGTGCCTGTTGACGGTGCGTATGCCGCGGGCGCTGCTGGTGTCGGTGCTGGCGTTCGGCGGATTGGCGCTTGCCTACGCGCCGGTGGGCCTCGTGCATGGCCTTCCAGCCGGGGTGGTACTGGGATCGCTTGGCGTCATTTTGGTGCCGATGGTGTTCCTGTTGGCGGGATACGGCTGCTTTTCGACACCTCGGAATCTCCGTTTCGGCGCGTCCGCCCTTGTCTGGCTGGGCTTGGCCAGCACTTTGTTTGGCATGTGGGAAATCGTCAACACCCAGTTCTGGGTGGACACCGTGCGCCTGCCTGACTACCTTGCGAACATCAAGGGCGTGATGCCAAAGGACACCGATCCCCATACCGGCCTGCCATGGAATTTTTTTGGCGGAGAAACGTATGCGCGCCGCGCTGGCGGCTTATTGGCGGCACCGCTGGCGCAGGGGCAGTTCCTGGTCACTGCGGCCCTGGCAGCGCTGGGGCTGTGGCAGACGCGCTTGCCGTGGCGCGCACTGCTGGTGTGTGCCGGGCTTTTCGTCGGTGTGTGGATGTCGGGAACCCGTGGTTCGATGCTCGCAGGCATCGTTGCGCTGCTCGGCTATTTGTTGACCAGCCGCGGTCTGGTCCGCTCCGCCACTGCGCGGGTGCTGCTGGTCGGCGCCGCATTGGTGGCGATGGTTTGGGCGTCCTACGGCATTGTGGTGGCCTCGTGGAATTTCCGTGACGGCTCCACGATTGGCCATTGGTGGGCACTGCAGCGCAACCTGGCCGACCTGGGCCAAGTCGCTCTATGGGGAGGTGGTCTGGGACGCCAGGGCGCTTTCGCCGCCCGGCAAGCGCTGACCGATCTGGGAGGCGGGGAAGGTGCCTTGTTCAGCATCGCCTACCAGATGGGAGTGCCCTGCGCGCTTTTGTTTCTTGGCCTGGTCTTTTGGTGCCTGCGCACCCTGTGGCAAGCCCACGTCCGACACGGTGACCGCCTGGCATTGGCCACTTTCTGGCTGCTGTGCGGGATGGTGACGACCTTCGTGTCTTCCGAAAATGCGTTGACCGTCTCCGGCGCCGGCGGATTCTGGCTGCTGCTCGGCGGCGTGCTGCGCCAATGCGCAGCAGCCACGCGCTTCGGCGCGGCTGTCGAGCCCGGAACCATCCGCGCACCGTGCATCCATGCGGCGAGGGCGTGACTCCATGCGCATCCTGCACGTCTACAAAGACTTTGCCCCCCATGGCGGGGGCGGCGGCGTCGCCCGGCATATCCATGGGCTGGCCGTGCTGGCCGTGGAAGCAGGCCATGCCGTGCGCGTTGCGGCACCGTCGGCTGCGAGCGGGCACGTGCACGCCTACGAAGTGGTGCGCGTGAGTGCCCGGGCGATGTGGCAGCACATCGGCTGGGCCGACGCCGTGCATGTCCATGGCGCGCGGACCCCCATTTCCGCGTTGGCAGCGTCAATGGCCTGGCTGCTTGGCAAGCGCTTGGTCTATACGCCCCACTGCTATTACGACGACGATCCCGCTTTGGGCAAGCGCCTGGGAAAACGGTGTTGGGACGGATTGATCGAGCGCGCGCTGCTGCGAGGCGCAGACCGGGTGGTGCTCCTGTCGGCCTACTGGCAGGACTACCTGACGCGGCGCGGTCTCCGTCCCGCGCACCCGGTGCTGCTGCCCAATGCGGTGCTCGAGGCGCAATTGCACGCTCCACCAATGGAAGTACCAGGGCTGGAAGGGGCGCCGGCTTTGCTCTCCGTGGGGCGGCTCGACGCGGTCAAGCGCCTGCACGATGCCATCGCGCTGCTGGGCGAGCCGGGCATGGAGCATGCCGTTCTGCATGTGGTTGGGCGGGGGCCGGATCGCGCGCGGCTTGAATCTTTCGCGCAGACACGCGGATGGGCCGATCGGGTGCGGCTCCATGGTTTTGTCGACGATGCCGATGTGGCCGCCATGGCCTCGGTCGCCGATCTGTTCGTCATGCCATCGGCGATGGAGGGCATGCCGACGGTACTGATCGAGATGCTATTGCTCGGTTGCCCGGTCGTGGCCAGCGACATCCCAGGCAACCGGGCGATTTTGGAGGCCGTCGGACTGTCCGATGCCCTCTATCCACTCGGTAACGTCGCCGCACTGGCAGCCTGCGCAGCCACCCAGCGGCAACGACGCGTGTTGCCGCACACCATTGCGCAGGTTCGCGCAGGCTTCACGTGGGAGCACATGCGATCGCGTGTAGGGGCACTGTACGATGCGCCGAAAAAGGAGCCTGCGCCTTGATACACCGTCCCGAACGGATTCGTTTCTTCGATTGCCCATTGGATCTCGTCTCTCCCACGCAGTTGCTGCAGCGTGCACAGGAGGCCGCCCACGGTGGAGACCCGGTTCGCATCGAAGGGCTCAATGTGGCCAAGCTGATCGACGCAAGAGCGCAGGGACTGCTGCGTGACGCACTGGATGAGGCCGAGCTGGTTCACATCGACGGGAGCGGCATCAGTGCTGGCCTGCGCTGGCTGGGAGTCGATCCCCCGGCTCGACGCGCCGGCATTGACCTGATGCAAGACCTCTGCGGCCAGGCTGCACAGTCCGGTGTCGGGGTCTACCTGCTGGGTGCGCGGCCGGCCATCGTTTTGGCGGCCGCTCAACGGCTGCGTGACATGTTTCCCGGACTTCACATTGCCGGGACAAGCGACGGCTATTTCCGGGACGACGAAGTGACGCAAGTCGTCGCTGCGATCCGGAACTCGGGAGCGCGCTATCTTTTTGTCGGCATCAGCTCGCCGAAGAAGGAACTCTTTTTGCAGCGGCATTGGTATGAACTGGGTGTGGCACTGGCGATGGGGGTGGGAGGATCGTTCGATGTCGTGTCCGGCATGCTGCCGCGCGCTCCACTGCTGATGCAGAGATTCGGCATGGAATGGATGTTCCGTTTGTGGCTGGAGCCCAGGCGCCTGTTCGCCCGGTACCTGCGAACCAATTGCGCCTATCTACTGCTGCTGTTACGCGCGCGCATGAGCAGACGCCATCGTTCGCGTGCCATCGTCCGCACGGGTGCATGAACTCACGTTTCGATCCCTCCCCGGCGGCCGTACCGCCGCGCGGGCAACTGCTCCTGGTGAGCATTTGCCTGGCCCTTTATCTGCTGTTTTGCTTGCAGCAGATCGTGCTGCCGTTTCGGTTTTTCGGCATGGCCCTGTCACTGGGGTCCGTGACGATGCTGGGCTGCATGCTCGCCATTTCCGCAGGATCGCTCGTGCGGCATGGCGTGCCATCTGAATTGGTACGTCCCCTGCTGGCCATCCTGATGTGCATCGCGGCCCTGTCTGCATCGGTCCTGGCTTCGAACCACATCGGGCTGGCATGCGCATTCGCCGTGCGGTATGCCACCAGTCTTTTGGCGCTTTGGGCCATGCTCAACCTCGCTGCGGCCTGCCCGCGCTGGCCGCGTGCGGCGACGCTGGCAGCACTCATCGCCGTGTGGTTCAACCTGGCGCTGGCCGGGGCCGTCTGGTTCCAATGGCCTGGGGCGCTGCGCGTGACCCTGGCATTCCATCCAGAAGAGACTTTCAAGTACCTGCCGCGAATTTCGGGCATGTACGAGCACCCTGCACTGCTGGCCACGTCCGCGGCCATGGTGCTGCTGCTGGTGCTGAGGCTGCAGCAGCGGGGTGAAGTCGGGAAGATCTCGCTGGCGCTCGCGTTGGTGGGCGCCGTGTTGGCGCTGGCGTTGACCCAGGTACGCAACACCCTGCTGCCCGTCGGGGTGCTGATGGCATGGTGGGCATGGCCAAGGGCATGCACGTCCAATAGACAGCGCCACATCGCACGCGTGGCGTTGGGCGGAATCGCTGTGCTTGCCGTCTTCGTGTTGTGGCTACGTTATCCAGACATGACCAGCGCGGCACAGGAAAACATGATGACGGCCTTCACGCTAGGGCGGACGTACCTTTGGAGCGGCGCGCTGGATGCTTGGCGCGACCACCCCTGGTTCGGTCTTGGGGCAGGCGTGTTCCAGTTCATGGTTCCGGACTACACCGGCGGCCGCTTCCACCGCGGCGAACTGCACGCTCACAACCTGTTGCTGGCGGCACTGTCCGAAACGGGACTCTTCGGCCTGCTTGCCGGATTGGCGCTGATTTTTGCGCTGTGGCGTCCCCTGCTGCGCATTGCGGCCGAGCGTCAATGGGCGATCGCGTGGCTGATTCTCGTGCTGGGTCTGAGCACGTTTGATTTTTACTTCCCGTTTTTCCCGTTCTCGATGCATGCCGCATTGGCAGTGGCCTCACTGCACGCGGGACATTGCGCGCCCTTGCAGGCCGACGGCGTATCACGATCCACAACTTGACGGTTCAGCCAAAGCGCTCGGGCTTGGGTTTGCGGTCTGTGCACCGACGTGCATGTCGCGCTGCATCCGCCGCCGGATCTCTTGGACGAAAGGTTGCGCTGACGTCTGATCGTGAAAGCCGGCTTGCCTGCCCAGGCCGGTCAGTGAGTGGTTCTGTGGTGCCGATGGCGTGGGGACGATGTGTCTTCCTGGCCCTTCGCGAGCAGGATATCCAGAATGCGCCGGAAGGCGTTTCCATCACCCAAGGGATTGCTCCATGCCACTGCACGCGCCAGCAACTTTTCCAAAGCCGTCCGCAGGTCACCGTCGCTCAGGCTGGCCGGCAGCTCGGCACCGCCACGCTCTAGCGTCTCCGGGCGCTCGGTGCTGGTGCGCAGCAAAAGACACTTGCGCTGCAAGATGCAGGCTTCCTCCTGCACGCCGCCGCTGTCTGTCATGACCAGCGCAGCGCCCTGCAACAACGCCAGCATGTCCAGGTAGCCGACCGGCTCGATGGCCAGCAGCCCAGGTCGGCCAGCCAGCGTAGAACGCCCCATGGCGGCCAGGCGCGGGTGCATCGGAAACACCAGAGGCATGCCTGCAGACCACGACATCGCACACACGGCGTCCATCAGCCTCTCGAAATGCGTTTGCTCTTCGGTATTGGAACGGCGGTGACACGTCAGCAGCCAATAGCCGTTGCTGGGCAAGCCCAACCTGCGCAGGACGTCCGAGCGTTGCCGTGCAGCCGGAGCATAGGCCAGCGTCGCATCGACCACCGTGTTGCCTGTCACGTGGATGCGCCTTTCGGACACCCCTTCGTCACGCAGAATCTGCGCCTGCAGCGGGGTGGGGCAGAACAGGTGGTCCGCCATCTGATCGATCAGGATGCGGTTGATTTCCTCTGGCATGCGCCGGTCACCGCTCCGCAGCCCAGCTTCCACGTGCGCCACCGGAATACCAAGCTTGCTGGCAGCCAATGCACCGGCCAAGGCACTGTTGGTGTCGCCCTGCACGACCACAATGTCCGGCTGCATCTCCGCCAGGGCAGGCGCCAGGCCACACAGCATGCGCCCTATCTGTTCGCCTTGCGGTGCAGACCCCACCCCGAGATGAATGCCGGCCGGCGGCAGATCCAGTTGCTCGAAGATGACGCGGTCCATGGATTCCGCGTAGTGCTGGTTGGTGTGAATGACGCTATGGCCAATGCCCTCCCGCTGACTGGCGGCAATCAGGGAAGACATCTTGATGATTTCTGGGCGTGTGCCTAGCACATAGGCAATCTGAGAACGCATGGACTCCGGCCTTGTCAGTAAGCATCGCGATCGAACAGCACGATCGCGCAGGTCTGCGCAATGATGCTCAGATCCAGCCAGAGCGACCAATGCTGGATGTAGTACAGGTCGTACTCCACACGCTTGCGCATCTTTTCCAGCGAGTGGGTCTCTCCGCGCAACCCGTTGACCTGCGCCCATCCCGTCATGCCCGGCTTGACCCGGTGCCGCTGCAGATAGTTCGGGATCAGATCCTGATATTCCGCATTGTGTCGCAGTGCATGCGGCCGCGGCCCGACGATCGACATCCGTCCCTGCAGCACGTTCACGAACTGCGGCAGCTCATCGAGGCTGGTACGGCGCAGGAACGCACCAAAGCGGGTCACCCGCGAGTCCGTGCGCGAGGTCTGAAGCGGCGCTTCTGCCGGATCGTGGGCATGCATGCTCCGAAACTTCCACACCTCGAAAGCCTTCCCGTCCCACCCATGCCGCATCTGCCGGAAAATCACAGGCCCCGGGCTCGAGAGCTTGACGCCCACGGCCAGCGCCAGCAGCAACGGGCTCGCCAGAACGAGCACCGCGCTGGCGATCAGTTTGTCAACCACCAACTTGACGAGTTGCGAGGTGAGGGACAAGGGGCGCACCGACAACTCCAGCATGGGAGTTCCGACCACTTCAGCCATCCCATGGTGAATCAGACGGAACGCAAAAATGTCCGGAATCCATCGAATCTCGACACAGCTGGCGTCCAGATTGCGCACGCTCTCGCGAATCAGCCGCTCGTCGCGCATCGGCCAAGCCAGCCAGACTTCGATGACGCTGTGCTGACTCAACCAGTCTGGCAAAGCGGCGAAGTCCCCCGCATTGATCGCGGGCGGCACGGGAATCACCTCGATGCCTGACCAGGGGCCACGCTGGATGCGCTCCGACACCTGCGCCACCCTGTCCGGCGGCCCCAGGAGCGCAACCCGCCGATTGCCGATGCCACGGGAGTGCAGCCAGCGCAGCAGTCGATCCAGCAGCACCCGTGCGCCGACCAAACCGAGGATTCCGATCCCCGCCCAGTACAAGAACCACAGACGGGAAAAGCTCGGGCCCGTTTTACTTAAAAAACTCAGCGACGCCAGGGCGACCAGCACCAGGCACCATCCCCACAGCAGCCGCCCCAGCACCATGGAGGGAAGCGCCAAGCGCCAGCTTTGATACAGCGCCAGTTGCACGAACACGAACAAATTGAGAAGTGCTCCGGCCAGCAGGGCATAGAAATAGTGGGGCGCATCAGGCAACTCGACATGCCCTGTCCGCAACGCGTACGCGAGCAACCCGCTGGCAACCACCACCACCATGTCCGCCAGTTTCAACACTGCCGCGGCCATTGCCATCCCGTCGCCGGCCGCGCGCGGGGACACGGCCACGTGGGCCAACAATCGCTCCATCACGCTCATGCGGGATAGTCCTTCGGAGCGCGCGGGCGGGTCGCCGCGAAAATGAACCGCAACTGGTTCTCCTCCATACCGTCTTCTGTATTGTGGTTGCCTTGGTCGCATGCACCCCCGCCTCCAGGGCGATGCATACAGAATCTTAAGACTTCAGCTTTGCCGCAAACAGCAGGCCCATGCTCGCGCACAGCGTCAACTCGCCGCGTCAACGCGTCACTGGGCTTGCTGCCGGCCAATTCGCAGTTCATGGGCGATCAGGTCGTGGCGGAGACAAGGGAGCCGGCCGTTCGCCGTACGGCACCTGTCCCCGTGAGAACGTCACGATAGGCTTGAGCGGTGAGTTCGGCACACCGTTGCCAGCTGAATTGCGCGGCGCGTTGACGCCCTGCGGCGCTTGCGGCAGTGCGCCAGGCTTCGTCTTCCAAGCCGCGCGCCAGCTGGGCAGCCAGCGCTTTCACGTCCATCGGTTCAAACAAGGCTGCAGCCTCGCCGGAGACTTCTGGTAGCGCCGCCGCATCCGAGCACAGAACCGGTGTGCCCGTGGCCATGGCCTCCAAGACCGGCAGGCCGAACCCCTCGTACAGCGAAGGGAAAACGAAGAGCCGTGCGCCAGCGAAGAGTGCGGGCAGGCGAATGTCTTCGATATAGCCGAGGTAA
The DNA here is from genome assembly GCF_057543315.1 of Acidovorax sp. KPB24-07. Classification (NCBI taxonomy): domain Bacteria; kingdom Pseudomonadati; phylum Pseudomonadota; class Betaproteobacteria; order Burkholderiales; family Comamonadaceae; genus Acidovorax; species Acidovorax sp. KPB24-07. Next base: position 45,197 of record NZ_BAAJYS010000003.1, on the reverse strand, counting down.
CGCAGCCAGCCGGCCTGTTCGGCCAGGCGCATGCGCTCGTGTTCAGCCGAGCTGTTCCAGCCAGGATGACCGACGACCACCAACGGCCATCTTGCACGCAATGCCGCAGGCAATTGGGCATAAGCGTCCATGAGGTTCAGCAGGTTCTTTCGTGGCTCGATCGTGCCCACGAAAAGACTGTAGCCATCCTGCCTCAATCCTGCCGCTTGCAAAGGCGCAACCAGTTCCGCGTCATTGTGAGGACGGAAAGCACCGCTGCATGCAAGCGGTATGGCCCGTATGTGCTGCAGCGGCCAATCAAACTGCGCCGCAATTTCGCGTCGGGAGAACTCCGACACCGTGAGGATGAGCTGCGTCCGGCGCAACGATAAAGCCACTTCCTTGCGCATGTAACGCACCCGATCTGCACGGTGGCACTGCGCCCAGCGGTAAATCGACATGTCGTGAAAAGTCACGACACAGGGCCCGTCGTGATGCGGCAAAGAATAGTTGCAACCGTGAAAGATCGCGGCGCCTGAACCGCGTAGCGCCTGCGCTTTGGCGACTTGATTCAAACGCTGATACGTGTCGAGAGTCCAGTGAAACCGTGAAAGACGATCTCCAATCCAAGGGATGACGGTCCTTGCGACCCCGGGCTCTGGCAGCTGTTCACTGAGCCGATGCCCGTGCAAGAACCGCAAGGATTCGATCTGCGGCAGTTCGGCAAGATGCCGTGCCAGTTCGTGCGTGTAGCGGCCAATCCCGGTCAACGGGTGTCGGATCGATTCCGTGGCCAGAATGACGTTCACTGCCGACTCACCTCTCGAGTTGACGGGATCTCCCTGGTGGACACAGGGGCTGCGGATGTGCCATTGACGAGCCTGCCGGGGCGCTCGACAGCGACTGCACTGGCATCCCTGCATTCCAAAGGAGTGCGGGAAAATGCCAGAGTGCAGCTGGTGGCGTCTGAACATGGCGGCTTGTCATGTTCAGAGTGGCGTTGATTGTATGTGGGCTGCCGAAGAGCGATCCAGTGGCCGAGCCCCTTGTGCAGGCCATGGCTGGGACATTCAGAACGCTCTTCTATGCAGGCTCCTTGATACCCACACCAATTCATATATGGGAGCATCAACCAGGAAAAGGCATGGGCTTGGAGCCGGAGCACCCACCTGGATGCCGAGGCTGATTCACGACCTGATTCGCGTTATTCTGGCCAATTAAAGTCGTAAACAGAGGTCCAGCATCCATGCGGCTGCGCGCGTTGATTGGCTATCTGCTTGTTTGCCTAAAGTCGTAAACACAGCTGAGTGTGGTGCGCGCATCCGAGACGTCACAGCCCTTAAAAGGCGTCCGGGAAATTGGGGGAAGCCCAACGTGTGCAGAGGGGGCATCGCGCAACGTACTGGACACATCCCCACGGGACTAGAGCAATCGTGCGCCAGAGATGCTGGCCACCATGGCAATTTGCTGCTCCAACAGGCCCACTTGCGCGCGACACCCGACTGCCATCTTCTTGCCATTGCGCCACGCCAATATTCCGAGAACAACCATAGGTGCGCCCACGATGGCCAGAATCAGCAGAACACCGATCAAGCCCATGAAAAGCCCGACATACTGAAGAACACGCCCCGTGGCAGCAGCTTTCTTCAAGCGAGCCACAGTGACGTCGGCGCCACGGCGCTTCATGTCGATGGCGTAAGTGTTGCCATCCGCGTCTCCAACCGCGATTGCCATGCTGGCAGCGTCCCCCGTGCGCACATTCTCCCCGTGTATCAAATGGAACGTTGCACCCTCTTTGCTGAGGGACTGTTTGAGTTTGCTCACCAGATCGGACATCACGGTCACGTTGTGCACACGGCCTGAATTGCGGAACTCCAGATACGCGTACTTTGTCGAGTTCAGATCGGACTCCGATGGTCCCATCTCGGTCAGTTGATCCTGCAGCACCTGTGGCTGCCATGGCTTCGGCGTCATTACCCCTCCCTGCGGCTATTTAAGCCAGTGAATGAATGCGTGCTGCATGGCTTGCGTGCCGACGAAGCCTGGACCGCCGCGTCAAGACAACTCCCGCCTTGATCATTGGACCGTCCCAATCCCAACACCACAAAAGTAGCGCTTCCAGCGATTGACTTCCTCGCGAAACTTCAGACTGTGCTTGCGCCATGCAACACAAAACTACCTCTACAAACAGCAATTATTTAGCCGTCTATAGACACGTGTCTAAAGTATACATAAATGCCAAATTTGGTTCATGCGGCCGAGCACGAACCAAGCACTCATGAACGCGCTCGCATTGGAGTTGAAAGCCCGGCGCAAGGAGTTGGGACTCACGCAGGAAGATTTAGCAGGGCGATGCGATCTTGATCGCCCGTACATCAGCTTGATAGAAGTAGCGCGAAAACAGCCCACGTTGAGCGTGCTCTATCGACTCGCGGAAGCCCTTGAATTGCCACTAGGCGGGTTCATGGAGCGGGTGCAGAAGCGTTACCTCAAGGCTCCTTCATGAGAGACGTCAGTGTTGTCATCCAAGGACAAGAACAAGCTGTACGCCCTGCACGCGCCGGATGTAATCGTCAACGCTATTTGAGAATAGATGCAAATTTCGGGAGCTAAATGAGAATTTGAAGCACTCACGCTCAACGGTCAGTCGCAAAGGACTCAACTCAGGGACGACGGTGCCAAGTCCAACCATGGTGCGCTCTTGACGCTTATCCGCTTGCCGTATGAGGCAGAATTCGGCCAGGAACGGACGTTCCTCGCTGTGGCACGATTCAGCCCGAGCAGTCCCCTCTAGCAACCCATGCGACCCCTGTGGTCGTCAGAAACATGCCCGCAGAGCCATCGCCATCAACGCCTGATTCCGGTGGGTATCTCGACTGGATGTGCATCAGTTTGCGTCGCGTTTCCGACGACGACCGCGAGTGTGTCTACCAGTTCAGTAGCAATCTCTACCGTGCCGTCGGGCCGAACCGCAACGAACAGGCCGAAGCCGTCTCCGGGCGGCTGAAGCTTGTCAAGAAGACTGGGAAGTTCGATTTACTTGAGCCGATGCCCGGTGATGGCCAGCGTCGGGTCGCTGACCGTGCAGCTCAGAAGGTCTTCGCGCATTGGAAGGCCGGCGAGCTACCAGAAACCTCGATGTACGTCGCTGGGTAGTTCCTCATACGGCCAATACCAGTCGGTGGCCGTCGGAGAAAGCGGACGCTGAACGTTCGACTTAGGCAGGCGCTTCAGCGGCACTGAAAAGTGCCAATTGGAGAAGCAGGAAACCGAGCTACCTGGCTCTTTCATCTTTAACGGTGGCTGCGTTAAATTGCGCTTCGGGATCACTGTTGGCCAGCGAGACAAGGTGCCCAATTTCCGATGCCTGGTTTGCGAGAAAGACAATTGCGCCAAGTACCTTATCGCTAGGCGCGCGCACTTCTTGAAGCAAGCATTGACCGAACTCGCGAAGCATTGGCGATGCCGAATTTTCGTACAGTTTCAAACTCCCGGTCTTTCTGATTGAGACCGTATTCTCGAGGGTTCATCATTCGAATTCGTGAATAGAGTAGGGTGAATGGCAGTAACAGCGCGAAGAGAATGGTTCCAAGGATCACGCGGACTGTTGTGATCATTGATGCTTAACGTAGAGTTCAGCGGGCTGCGCGGCTGTTTGCGCAGCTCCGCTCGAACGCTGTGCTAGCCGCGTGTGCCATGAAGCACCTGACTTATCCATTTATTCAGATCATCTCGGTCGAGCTTACCCAACTGATAGCAATCCCTTTGGATTCTTTGAATGGCACCGCGTGTTAGATAGGTGCTGGTGACGATGAAAGCCTTGGATGCACCAAACTCATTTCGAGTATCCGCTAACTCCCGAACCACCGACAGTCCAACCTTGTTTCCGGGATTCTTCTTCTTCGCCTGCCAGAGTGTCTTAAATGGGCCGAGCGGCCCGTGATCCTTTACCGCGACTACGTCAACGCCACCGTCTTTGGTTCCTTGCATGAGTTCAACCGTGTAGCCATCTGCCTCTAATAGCTCGGCAATGAGTTTCTCGAATTGTCTCCAGTGCAATTCATCTAGGCTGCCAGGGCGCAAGAGCAAAGACTGAAGAACTGAGTGGCTTGGCGATAACCGAGCTACTTCCACCCGAGATTCTGGAAGCGCAATTACGTCAGATTGAAAAAAGTACTCCGCATCAACTTCGGTACCCCATCCGCCAACTTTGATTGCTTGATACGGCGTAAACAGAGCCAGTGACCGAGAACGCTTATTTGCAGCAAGCAGACGGCCAACATATTCCTCTAAGGGGGGATATGCGTCATGTGCTTCGTCAACAATGACAAGAAAGCTTGCATCCTTGCCCACCTCCAAAATGTCACGACCGAGATCGGAAGTATGCAAATTGTGGGAAGACACAGAAAGTCCAGTTGCCTTTCTGGTCTGAAGATCATCAGCAGAGGTTCCCCAGTTTAAATCGTCGTTTCCAGTCCGACGGCGCCAATATTCTGCGAGAGCGCCGTGATGGCTAATAACGAGTGCGTAATCATTTCCCTGTCGTCGTAGCACCTCACGGGCTGCGTACCGAGCAACTGTCGTTTTCCCCATTCCGTTGCTGGCAACCAAGCGTGTGCGCCGTTTGCCATCCGAGATGAACTGCTCGACAAATGATAATTGCCAATCGGCAAGCTGGATACCGGAATGATCTGAATGCGTCATGGAAGTAAGACCGGGAGACGATTGCCTGTAGCGGCTAACGTAATTTAGACTGCAAAACCTGCAGATTAAGCTGGGCGATGCGGGTTATTCTGGACACGATTTTCTCCTGAAAGTGACTTGCAGTCTGTGTTTTTGATGGTCTTACTGTGCAGCAACTGTAATCGTCAACGTTGTTTGAGAATAATATTAAACGAGAATTCAAGTTCTCTAGGTCCTAACAGAAGTCGCAAATGACTCAAGTCCGGAGCGATGTTGAGAGTACGGCTGTCCGTTCTTCCGTTTGGCGTAGGGAACAGAATTCGGCCAGAAGCGGACGCTGTGATGAGAATTGGACCTCGCTACCTGCACAAGCAACATCCCTTCCCCTCTGGTGATGCAGAGAGGGAGGCCCTCGTTACAGCGTTGAAGAGCGCACCGGGGCTCGTCTCAGTTTTCACCATCGAGCCTCATCGAAAGGGAGGTCACCGTGCCGAGCTTGAGGTGGACGGAGCCTCGCTTGCCGCGTTCATAGGTCATATGGACGCGCATGGGTGGCTCGACGCTCTGTAAGCGATGCGATGCCCTAGGCGCTGCGATGACCGCGTTCGGCCAGAAGCAGACATTCGCGGGAGCCGAATTTTTTGCAGGTGTTAATTAATACTTGAGGTCCAATACGGCAACTGGGGTTTTAAGTCAATGTTTAATTTTTTAGTATCTGGAAACCGCGACGCTTGGAATAGTTTTGGGTACGTCTATCCCCGCAGTAGGTTCCTTGAATATACTGATGCGGATGTTGCTGATAGCTTCAGAGAATTGGAGTCGCGGCAAATAGACGCTTTGCTCGAATTACCATGCATGTTTGCATACGAGGGAACGGATGAGCCTGTTCGTATCGGGCGCTTAAAAACTATCAAACATCGCAACCGAAATCAAGACCTTTATATTGAATTTGAATTTGATCCCAACATTGAACCCATTCCTTATGAATCAATACTGCCTCTTCAGGGGGCACTTGACATTCGTGATTGGGAAATGAATCGGACACACTGGGCAATTAAGGACGAAGATCTCTTTGACGTATTGTCAAGGGCTGGCGTGCCTGGGATTAATTTCGGCTCGAAAAAAATTTATCGTTCTGATTTGCCTGAGCCGGTTCCGCCTCAAAACCACGCAGACAACGTCGGAAGCTTTGTTGAGACGGTATTGCGTTTAAGTGTCGGCACTAGCGAGGTCTTTTATCGGGGACATTCAAAGCGCAAAGGCTATCTCTTAGAGCCTTCGTTGCTAAGGAAGGACGAAAAAGGCAACGTTATCTACCTAAATAACGAAGACGTCATGTACCGCGAGCTTCTCGTGTCCAATTCTGGAGATTTTCGCGAAGATGTTTACACACTAGATCGCCTTGTGAGGGCGCAGCATTATTCTCTGCCGACGAGGCTGCTGGATATTACATCAAACCCACTGATTAGCTTGTATTTTGCATGCATCTCCAATGCTCAACAGGACGGCGAGGTCATTATGTTTTTCATCCCGCCTGATAAAGTCAAATACTTTGACTCCGATACGGCTAGTTGTATTGCAAATCTCGCCAGACTTTCCCAAGAAGACAAGAGCAATATTGATTACTCAAGAATGGAAGATATAGAAGGCTTTAACAAACAGCAAGCAGTTAAAAGACTGCTCCATTTTATAAAAGAAGAAAAGCCATATTTCGAAGGTAGAATTTTACCTGCCGACATGCGTTCAGTCATTTGTGTAAAGGGCAAGCACACAAATAATCGCATATCCTTTCAATCAGGTGCCTTTCTATTGTTTGGGCATGACGCAGCACTCCCAGAAGAAGGAAGTGAGGACATGAAAATTCTTAGGATAGGAATCAGCAATAAAGTCGAGATACTAGCCCAGCTTGATCGGCTAAATATCAATGAACGAACAGTTTATCCAAACATTGATAATTCTGCAAAATACATCGCGAAGCGTTTCGCACTAAAGCCTAATCAAACACTATCTTAGTGGCTGCGCGACGTTTTTCAGTTATGGCTTAATATACCAACTGTCCGCTTTGGGCCCAAAGCAGACGCTCGCGCGTCACTTACGACCGACTGCTTCGCGATCGCAAACATTCGTATGCCGACTTGGGCTAGCTGCTATTAGCCAGCAGCGGTCCTGGAGAACGTCACACAGCCTATCCCTCGGCGACCCTTGTGAGTATAAGGCGGCCATAACTAAGTCTGATGTTCACCTACGAAAGCGAACGTCGCAACGCATCAGGAATCAACCTTCCTGCCGATTTGCGCACATCAGTCTCGATACTTCACAAGACAGAACGAATGAATTCCGAAAAATTCTTCAAGAGCGCGATTAAGCGCCCAACGCGAGCGGATTGGATTTCGCTGGTCTGCGGCTCCAAATTGCATCTAAGAAATTCTGAAGCTGAGAATTTTTGCCGCGAAAAACCTCTTTAATAATAAATCGATTTATCTCAATGATTTGGTCCGGGCTCTCCCAGCCTTGCACCTCCATATTCCCAATAGCGCCTGAATATTTCTCTGTAATCAGAGATAGAAATGATCTGGAACCATCCGGTATATTTTTTGGACTCGAATGAAACGAAACTTCATTGGAGAAGTTGAATGCGTAGCTATGCTTGTACGTTTTAACTGGCGCATGAGGGAAGATCGAAACGAGGTTTTGCAGTACAGGAATGCTTGAACAGGAGAATTTTAATTTCCCCACTTGAATGGTAGACTGCTGCAAGACCATCGGCGAAAGATGGGAGTAGACATAGTGCCATGGAATGGCTAAAGAGTTTAGCAGGCTATCGTCTGTAAACGTGGGCGCGACATATATTGTGCGACCCGGGTATATCAATGAGAGTCGAAAAAGGCAATTATGCTGCAACTCTTCAGGAGTACTTATATTTTCTGGCGGCGCTCTTAGGCCAAAATGCATTACCCCCAATGTATCATCAAAGCCGAAGCTCTTGCGCCCCTTAATAAACTTGCTATTTTCTTGATAAGCATATTTTGCCACCTTGAATTGCATATAAACTTGATAGAGTGCTTCAACATCTGCGTCGTAACCAAGCTTTCTTTCCAAATGTTTGGATGCAGACCTAATGCTGAAATTTTTGTAGCTGGTCGAGCGCTCCAAGATGCGTGTAACAAAAATAAGTAAATCATCCTCATTGAATTTCGGGTTGGCAGGCATCAATCCTTTAATTTGGCTCATCACATCCCCTAATTTTTATCTGTCGCTATTTAAGCTTTCGCTTCTAGCCCCGATTCTGCCTCCGAAAGAGATGTCTGCTTGTGGCCGGAACCGGCCGTTGGACCCGGCGTTCGCATTCGTACTGGTCGATTTGGAGAAAGCCATATCGCGGTTGATACCCAAGCCGGCGGCCTCAGCACGGGACCTTCGCCGCATATCTCATACATGCGGAACCGGCGCGCCAGTCAGCTAGCATTCGATGTACGGAGGAGCACCGGTACCCGCCAAAGGTCGCTGAGCCTGGTGGCCACGGGCCACTTTCGGGACGAGATGCACTGCAAGGAAGAGATCCTTCAGACAGGGAGAAACCAACAATGCACCTGGCCAAACTGGTCATCAAGAACTTCCGCAAGCTCGCGCATGCGGAGCTGTCATTTCAGGCCGGCCTGAATGTCCTAGTCGGCGGCAACAACGTCGGCAAGACGGCGGTGGTCGACGCCTTGCGCGCGCTGCTGGCTGGGCACGACGAGCCTTACCCGCGCCTCGGCGAAGAGGACCTGCATCGACCCAAAGGCGGTGTCCCATCTGGCGACATCGTCTTCGAGTACGTGTTCAGCGGGCTGGACGAAGACGATGAAGCGGACTTCCTGGCCGCCCTCGTGCCTGACGCGGCAGGAAAACTCGAAGCGCACATCAAGATCCGCTACTCGGACCCCGACAAGGGCGGCCGCCTGCGCGCCAAGCGGTGGTGCGGTGAGCATGAGGACGTCGGCCTGACGACGGACATGATGGAGAACCTCAGAGGCGTCTACCTGCCGCCGCTGCGCGACGCGTCGCAAGGCCTCAAGCCCGGCCGCACCAGCCAGCTTGCACGGCTGCTGCAACTCTTGGCCGAGGAAGACGGTGTCAAAGGCATCGACAAAGCGCTGCAGGATCTCGACAAAGAGCTGAAGAAGCACCTGCCCATCGTCAATACACAGAAGGCCATCGACACCCGGCATCAGTCCATGCTGGGTACGCAGCTCGCGCAGTTGCTGGAAGTCGGCCTGAGCGCCAGCGACTTCAAGAGCTTGAAGTCCCGGCTGTCGTTGGTCGTGGACGCCTTCGAGATCGAGCAGAACGGGCTGGGATTCAACAACCTGATCTACATGGCGGTCGTGCTCAGCGAGCTGACCAAGAACCCAGACTCCTGCTACCGCGGACTGATCGTCGAGGAGCCGGAGGCACATCTGCACCCGCAGCTTCAAGCCGTGCTGCTGCAGTACCTGCAGTCCATCCAGGCCATCGACGGCGAGAAGCCGGTCCAGCTGTTTGTCACCAGCCACTCGCCCAACTTCGCAAGCATTGCCGACCTGGATAGCCTGGTGTGCCTCGTCGACACGGGCGCTGCGGTCGAGACCTTCCTTCCCCGCAGCATTACCTTCGACAAAGGGAAACGCGAGAAGCTAGAGCGCTACCTCGATGTCACACGCGCTGAGCTCTTCTTTGCTCGTCGGGTCATCTTTGTCGAAGGCGCGGCCGAGCTCATGATGGTAGACGCGCTCGCCGAGCGCATGGGCTTAAACCTGCGCCAGCATGGCGTGAGCCTGATCAGTGTCGAGGGGCTGAACTTCGATTCGTTCTTGCCTCTCTTCGGCGACAAGGCGCTGAAGATCCCGGTGGCGGTCCTCACAGATGCCGACCCAGTGGCGCCCAAGCCTGTCCCAGCGGGCGCAGTTGCTACGCCTTCAGCACCAGCGGTGGCCGCACCAGCGGTGGCCGCACCAGTTGCGGCACCGACAGTAGCGGCACCGGCAGTAGCACCGGCACCTGCGACCGAGGACGAAGACAACGAAGACGACGATGCCGAGCCGCTATATCCCGCGCCGGGAGACACCCTCACCGTCTCGGCGAACGCCGCGAAGATGAAGGCTCGCGAGGATAGCCACGTCAAAGTGTTCTATGGCCTCAAGACTTTCGAGTACGACCTGGCCCTGGATCCTGACAACCGCGCCGCCATGCTGAAAGCGCTGAAGGAACTGCGGCCTCGGATCGCCAAGTCACTCGGAACCACCGTCGCCGCGGAGGTCGGTGACGCTGCCAAGGCCAAGGCGCTGTTCTGCGGCATGTTCGAACGCAAGACAAAGAACGTCCAGAAAGGCAGCTTTGCTCAGTCGCTGGCGCAGGTCATTTCAGACGAGATGGTCTCCTTCAATGTGCCGGCCTACATACAGGACGCCATCAAGCACGTCTGCAAAGCAGCAGCGACGTCGGCCTTATGAGCGGCCTCACCCCTGAGCAGCAAGGCGTCGTCGACGCGCCGATGGTGCCGCTTTGCGTCATCGCTTGCGCTGGTAGTGGCAAGACCAAGACCGCCGTGCACCGCGTTGTGCAGATGCGGCGAAATCTCGGCGAGGCGCGCGGCCGCGTGGCGCTGCTATCCTTTTCCAACGTAGCGGTCGACACCTTCCGCAGGGCCTATGACGATCTGGCCGGCAGCCTGCCGTCCAACGCCGGCCGATCGCGGGTGGACATCGACACGCTCGACGGATTCATCACCACGCACATGATCCGGCCCCATTGCCATCGGACCATGCAGTCGCCGCGGGCGGCCTTCCTTGTGACGGGCGATGAAACGTTCCTGGAAGGCTTCAAGTTCTCGACGTCATCGTTTCCTCAGTCGATCAAGGAGTTGAAGCTGGCGTTTGTCAACGGCAAGGAGGTCTTCTTCTACGTGTTCAACGAACAGCCTGACCTGGTCGACACCTCCATCGCGCGCAACCTCATCGCGAAGCTGGGCCGCACGGGCGCCTATACCCACGACCTCGGGCGCTACTGGGCCTACCGGGCGCTGAAGGAGCAACCGAAACTTCTCGCCGCACTTGCACGTCGCTATCCGCACATCGTGATCGACGAGGCCCAAGACATCGGGTCGGTCCATCAGGCCATTCTGGAACTGCTGATAGGTGCCGGCTCTCGCGTGACGTTGATCGGCGACCCCAATCAGGGCATCTATGAGTTCGCGGGCGCCGACGGAAAGTTCCTCATCGAATACCACCAGCGCGCCGGTGTTCAGCAGCACTCGCTGAAGAAGAACTTCCGTTCGGCCCCCTGTATCGTGGACTTGGCCAATGGCCTGTGCGGCCGCGTCGACGTCGCCGAACGGCCCCCGCCTGGCACGCCACACGGTGCCTTCTTCACCGGCTATAAGGGAGACCAGCACCCCCAGCTCATCTCTTCATTCCAGGGTGCCATGTCAGCCGCCGGCGCGGACATCAAGCGTTCCGCCATCTTGTGCCGAGCCAAGAAGTTGGCTGGGACACTTCGTGGCGACGAGGCACCGGTTGGCCAAGGCCTGGTCAAGCTGTTCGCCGCCGCCGCGGTGCTGCGTGATCGCCGCAAAGACTTCCTCAGGGCGTTCCAACGCGTAGCCGTCGCGGTGGTCGCACTGCTGGACAACGCACCTCACGGCCTGGTGAGCCAGATCACGCAACCGTCCAACAAGCCCGATGACCGGAAACTGCGCAAGGCGATCTGGGCCTTCACCCGCTACCCTGTAACCGGCCTGCCGTCGTCGTCCCTGGTGGGCGACAAGGAGTGGCATGCCCAGCTGCTGGCGCGCATCAAAGTGCTGCTGACCGACCTCGAAAACGACTTCGGCTTCACGCAAGTCGCCAACCTCGGCAACAAGATTTCTAAGAAGGCGTTGCCGAGCACGCCGCTGATCAGCGCCAAGGACTTGGCTGATGACAATGCAACGGCACTGCGGATCGACACTGTGCACAAGGCCAAGGGAGAAAGCCTGGACGCCGTCCTGTATGTGACTACCAAGGAGCACGTGAAGGAAATGCTGGGCGGCGTCACGACAGAGTTGGGCCGCATTGGTTACGTCGCGGCGACGCGAGCCCGGGACCTGCTCTGGGTAGCTGTACCTCACAACGCCCTGAAAGAGCTTCGGCCGGCGTTGATCGCCAAAGGATTCGTGGAAGTAGGTGCGGCGGCAGCGCCTGCAGCCAAAGCCACGGCGCACGTCATGATCGCGCCCGTTCTGGCAAGCCATCCGGTCGTCCCGACTGTCCTGCCGGTCGCAAGTCCGGACTCCATCCAAATGCCATGATGGACATGGACGACAAGCTGATCGGATTTCTCTACGCGGTCGTCGGCGCTGCCATCGCTTTGTTAGGCAAATGGGCGATCGACGCCATCACCCGGCGCAGCGAGAAGAGCAACCACGCGGCCTACTTGTGCGTGCGGGTCGTCTGCGAACTGGACCGTTTCGCGACGGGTTGCGCCGCCGTAGCTCAGGATTTCGGCCCCGAGCCTAATGACGAAACTTCCGAGATGGCGGCGGTGCGCGACCCGAGCTTTGCTCCTCATGATCTTCCGGTCGACTGGAAGTCGATCGACATCCGGTTGGTCTACGACGTCCTGAATCTTCCCGGCGAGCAGGCGCTTGCCGAAAGCCGCATCACCGAGCACTGGAACCATGCCTGGACCGACGCCGAAAGCACCTTGGAGATGCGACGGGAGCTGTATCTCAAGCTCGGCCTCAAGGCGGCCAGGCTGTCCAGGTCCCTGCGGCGGATTGGCAAACTGCCGCCCGCCGATGATTCGTTGGACCGGCTGGAGGAGCTAGATGGAGAGGCTAAGGAGCGTGCCGCGGCCGTGGCCAAGCGGCTGACGGAGCTGCCGGAGACGCCCTGGCCGGCGTCGGCTGTCCCGAAAGCTTGAGTTCAACTAGCTAACCGTTCTGCGTGGTATGAATAACTGACAGCAACGGGTCATCTGAAACGGTCGCAGAACGCTGCAGCGGTCCCTCGGACGTCGTCAGCGCGGCCAGCAGTATCGTACGGCCGCCTTTCCGTCAAACCAGCCGGTTAGAATCTACGCCGGCCGGAACCTTGAAGACCGGGACTGGCGCAGGACCGGTCGCACGACGCCACTCGCCTAATGGCCGAGATCGCTGTAGAACAGACCTCCGGCGTGGCGGCTTCAGGCTGTGAGCGGTCTGTCGCCGGACGGCAGGCTTGATGGGACAGCGCTACAAACCTGAGATACCCATCAGCGGTCGTTCGTGTTGGCCAGCAATCGACCGAGGCTGTGTGAAAACCCTCACCCGGCGTGACATCTGCGCCAGTAGTCTTCACAGGCATATTGAGCACCGAGGTCAATATGTCCATATACATCGAAGGCCAGGATCGGCAACAGGTCATGCTGTTGCCAGAGTGCCTGGATGACTTCATCGCCGAGGACAACCCGATCCGTGTGGTTGATGTCTTCGTCGGCGAGTTGAACTTGGCGTCACTGGGTTTCGAAGGCTCAACGCCTGCCTTTACGGGGCGCCCGTCCTACCACCCCGCAGTGCTGCTGAAGATCTATATCTACGGTTACCTCATCATCAGCGCGTCCACCACGAGCTGCGAGGTCAGCAGCCCAGAGAGGTGTCTTGTGGCGCATCAAGGATGCGGACAATGTCAACTCAGTGGTTGAAATAGCCGCATTTTTAGCCGCAAATAGTTCTCTGAATTCACGGATAGATTCAGCAAAATCATAGACTTACATGAGTCCCTTATCCGCAAATGGTCATGCAATCTGTCGCGCTGTTGACGCCTCTCACCCTACGGCACTTTGCATCAGTTTTCGCCTCAGCGCACGCTGGACTTCTGGGTCAGAAAGCCCGGTAGTGCCCTCACAAGCTACCAAATTGCCGATGGCGAGCGGGGGCCAGTCCTCGATGTCATCGTCCAGCGCGATCCAGTGGCGCGGTTTTCTCCGCTGCACATCTGCCAGTATCTGCATGCCTCGCGGGGTGCTGCGGAACGACGCCAGGCTCCATGGATCGGCCCCATGGACGCGCTTGTGGTACGTGCCGCCAATGAATCGCGCTCGCAGTTGCTCGGGCAGCCGCTGGAGCGTCTTGGCATAACCTGGGCGGGTGCACCAGGTGCTGCTCAACACCAGGGCTACAGATGGATGCAGGGCCAGTTCCTCTTCCAAAATAGGAAGCCATTCAAACAGCGTATTGCGTGTTCCGGACGCACCTGAACACTGAGTCCATTTCGACCTGACCACTATGCCAGCACCGATGACAGATCGCCAATCACACTATCCAGGCGCGCCTCTAGGGCAGGATTCGGCCAAGAGCGGTTGCCCAGGCGTCTTTTGAAAATACCCGAAAGCGGACCCCCAAAACATGCGTCTTCAATTCGCGATTGCTATTCTCTTGGCGACAAGTTGCTCATTTTCTTGGGCAGGTTCGTGCGACAAACTGCTCGCAAATGACCAACTGATAGATTGCCTCGGACGCGAGTTCACTGCTATCGATGCTCGCCTAAACAGAATCTACGGCCAGCTTCGCAATCGACTCAGCGACGAAAAAAAGGAGACCCTTCGGAAGGGCGAGATTGCTTGGCTCTCCTATCGAGATGCTCATTGCGAACTTCTCGCCTCGGGTGCCGCCGGTGGTCAAGGCTACCAACCCATGTACATCAGCTGCCAGGCCTCTGAGACTGCCCGCCGCGTGCGCGAATTGCAGGAGCTGACAAAGTCAGTTCCCCAAGACTAAGCGGAATGCTTTACCCCCTACAGCCAATCATCCGGCAGAATTCGGCCAAAAGCAGTCGGTAGCGGCTAGCGGAAACGAAGCTCAACGCTCGAACTAAGGCGCCCGTGGAGGCGACACCGCTTAGCCGCGAAAGTCTATTTACTCCAATGCCTGGAGCGGCCAAGCGGTGTTCACCGCAGTGGGTCGCCGCTTGGGTAGGTTCTCATTGCTCTTGCAAAGATTCTCGCTACTTGCAAATGGCAATGCGAACACGCGTCACGGTGCAGCGCGATTTCCATCATAATGAAGGCAGGCGGCCGCCTCGGTTCTCGCGCTCCGAAAAAAGCCTGGTTCTACTTTTTCCGACTCTGATTCCCCCAACGTCCGACTGGACCTATCAGGGGCGTAATGCGCGTGGCCCCTGTAAGGAAAAATCATGTCGAACGAAACAACCCCCGACTACGTCCGCGAGGCGGCATTCCATCTTCGTCATGTTGCCGAGCAGCATGGCCACAAGCTTCGCTCAGCAACTGCACATGAACTGATCGCCGGATATTTCGGCTTCAAGTCCACCGGTGGCTACAAGGAGACTCATTTAATCGAGTCGCTGGTATTTATGCCTGCGCATGGTGCGCCGAAGACCATGATGATTGAGGTTCCTGTGGACGGCGTTCCCTCTCCGGACGAACAATTTCCGCATCACATTGAGCCGAATGTGCCTTCCCTTGAGCGAGCCATCGCCAAGGTTGGTAGCCGTGCTGGTCTTGATGTCAAGGATGCCTTGTGGCTCGCCCGGGGCATTCAGACGGGTTTAGCGCCAGCGTGCATGTCAACCGGTGTGAAATCCATCGACAACCTGCCGGTGTACGACACCGACGACGTGCTGATTGGCTTTGGAAGCTCCGTCGCGGTCAACCGAGGCGAGTTCAGTACATGCCACTGCTGTGGGCCCGATCGCCTGTACCCTTCGAGCGAGATGTACCCAAACGGGCTTTGCCGAGAGCATCGTGACGAGTTCACCCTGGATGCGGAGGAGGCCCAGGACCACGCAGACTTCGCGGAGTACCACCGCAACCGGTAAGGGAAGCTTCCAGAATGAGAGGCCCGCTTGACGGGCCTTTTTTCATCGCTTCATCGGGCGCCAAATCGCAGCCGAAGCCCCTATGCGGTAGGTTTTTAGCGGTCTATGGGAATGGCACCTCGATCCGTTCTCACTGAATCTACGGTTTTCACGGGCATGCATGGCTCTGGGTTTGCAAATCCAATGAGAACCTAATGCTTGAGCGAGGGTTTAGACGACCGGGCGCCGCGACTCGCCGTATGGCTTGTAGTTTTTGTCTTCGTAGAACTGGTCAGAATATCTTGATCCCGATACCTCCGGCAGCAGATCGCGGTACTTTCCCCAGTTTAAAACATGCACCCCATACAGCTCTTTTCCGAACCCCACGTTGAGTCCAGAGGATTTTCCTGCAGGCCAGTGAGAATAGATCAGCAGTCTTTCGACAAGCGTTATGTGCTTTGTCCAAACAGAGTCTCTTGGCGTCTTGTTATATCCTGAGATGCGGCCGACGTAGAAACACACTCGCGTTGAGTCTTGATTGTGGAAGTTCCAGCCTTCCTGGGAAAGGCGTACGCCAAACGTCTGCTTGTCCGCTTTTCCTATATAGAGCAGTACATCCGATCCATAAACTGGATGCGCGCCATAAACTTGGTAGACACCGTAGTCAATAAACTCATCTTTGAGTCGCTTGGCAGCGTCGTACGAATGTGGGCCATCCCATTCGACGTGCAGATGTGTTGTGATTGGTTCCAAAATCACTCCCGAAGTGGATAGTTCTGTTCTCGGCCGCCTAAGGGGCTAGGTAAGCCGAATGCCGTAGGTGGATCTGCTTGAGCGAAGGGTTATCTTTAAATCTCGGTTCTCTTTGAGTAATGAATTATTAGGTCGTAAAGTTCATTGGCAGCCGATTTTGCTTTAGATATCTCAATTTTTTTGAAAGATATCAGCAAATCACTTGCTTGGTACTCCGATCGATGGTCTGCATATTTCTTGAAAAGCAAAATTGCTTTATCCCGCAGCTCTCCATTTAAATTCTTAAAAGCGTCATCGAATTCAGTCGAATACGCTATGTAATCCCATTCAACATCTGCAAGCGTTGTCCTGCATCTCAAAATAATGAAGGGAATCGCGTGTTTTCTGCAATATTCGAACCAATCGTTGTTGGCTTTTGATTGTGGATCGTTTTTTGGTAATTCGAAATACTTTTGCATAAATATATTTAAAGCCATCTAACGTGATGCACCCGTAAACCTTGCGAATTAAGATAGACTGTGCGGGATATTCTGACAACTATAGCTTGCCAATAGGCAGGCACCGCGCCAGACCGATCGGTTTGGACAGCAAGCCAGCTAGTAGTAAGTCAACGGCAGCTTTGGGGTCGTTTCGTCTACCGGCTGCTTAGGGCCCAAAGCGGCCAAGCACTAAGAGTGGCTAACAAAACCTCTCGACGAAGCGCAAGCAGATGATGGAGCAGGCGAGCTTGAGCAAGGCCAGATGGGTGTCCAGCTGTCGCTCGAAACGGATGCGCAATTTGCCAAAGCCTGCAATCCAGGCATGCGTGCGCTCGACCACCCAGCGATGGCGCCCGAGCCGTTCACTGCTCTCGAGGCCACGTCGTGCAATGCGCACTTGGATGCCACGCTCGAGTAGTGCCTTGCGGCACTTGTCGTAGTCGTAGCCCTTGTCTGCGTGCAGCTTGTCCGGTCGTCTCCTTGGCCTGCCTTGCAAACCTCCTACAGGTCGCACGGCGTCGATCACACTCTCCAAGAACATCGAGTCGTGCCTATTGGCTGCGCTCACCAATATCGCCAGCGGCACGCCGCGAGCATCGGTCAGGACATGGCGCTTGCTGCCGAGCTTGCCCCGGTCGGTCGGGTTGGGACCGGTCGCTTCGCCCCCCGGGGGCTTGCAACGCTCGCGCCATCGATGCTTGCGCGGCTCCAGTCGATTTGGTCGTACTGGCGCAGGCGATGGAGCAGCGCCTGATGCAGTCGATCCCAGACGCCTTCGTGTTGCCACTGCCGCAGACGTCGCCAGCAGGTCATGCCGCTGCCGAAGCCGAGTTCTTTCGGCAGGTCTTCCCATGGGATGCCAGTCATCAGGACGAAGAGGATGCCGTTGAAGGCGGCGCGGTAGTCGCTCCGCGGCCGGCCTCCCTTGGGCGAGGGTTTCGGCTGTGGTACCAGTGGCTCGAATTCTTGCCAGAGTTTTGGCTGATCAAGGCTCGTTTCATGTACACGGTGACGCTGCTCAGCCTTGCAAGTTCCCGGTTTTGTTAGCGACTCTAAGAGCAACTCACGTTGCATAGCAAGCGACCAGTGCTGCGGCTCAGGGCGATTCATAATTCTGAGTAATTTAAAAATGGAATTGTTTAGATGAGTGATCTGATAACACAGTTGACCAGGGGAGAGCGGCTGCTTCTGGATACGACTCTTAAAAGCTACAGTCCATTCGAGGGCCGTGATCGCGCGATGCAGCTACACGCCGATGTGTTGATGGAGGTTACGAAGAAGATTCCGAAAGACACGGTCGAGGACGCTGTGTTGCCCTATCCAGTGGAGTACCAACAGCTGACCCTGTCAGCAGAAACTCAGCAAGTTATTGATCGGGCATTTGCGGGCGGTAGCGCATTCCGGAATGAGCCCGTAACTGCTGAGCACATTCGCCAGGCACGGGAGTTTATTCAGCAGCGCTATGAGTTTGACGCTTCTGCGGTACCGGTGCATATTTCACGAGTACCCCAAACGGAAAGCGTCGAAGGTTTCTTCATGTCTTGCGGCATCGCCGACGGAGCCGTCTTTCTACCTTCTGTGTTCTGCTCGCCCGTCGAACTGATCGTTCACGAGCTCGGACACGCGATGCATACGACAATTCGTCGACAGCAGCGGCCCACCGACTACCGTTTCTGGATGGAGCGATACCCGATCGAGTCTGAGATGTGCGCGTATCACGCGCAATTCAGCTACCTGCTCATGTATGGCACCCGAGTGCAGTTCTATGTGGCACTCGGAGCGTTGCTCACCCAGGTGTCGCAGCTTCTGTGTTTACAAGCTTTGAGCGCAGGGAAGTCTCTGACGGACTTTCAAACATGGCCGCCAGTGCAGGCTTACCGTAACACTGGAGCATGGCAAGCGCTACTCGATATGTATGGGGGAATGCATCCAACACATCCAAACTCAGAGCAAAACACCGCCGTTGCGGTAAGTGCGTACCCCAGGGGTATGGGGTTGGCGCTCGCTCTGAAGTTGATCGATGAGCCGGAGGGACTCGTTGCCTTTATGAAGGAGGACAGTGCAGCGAAGCCGATCCTGCTTAAGCTTAACGAAGCGTTCCCGCACCGTAAGAGTCTGGGCAGTTTGAATGACATCAACGAAGTGATCCATCAAATCAGCGCCCGAATGCAGACATAACGTGGGGCGGTAACCACAGCCGCCCCCAGTATTGTCGATTCGCGAAGGGCCTTGGAGGTTGACAGCTCCTGAGTCTAGCCTTACTACGGGCATAGTAGCGTCAGACGGTTTAGCGAATGTCCGGTTCTGGCCGGTTGCCGCCATCGTAGCAGGGGCAGCATCGGCCCGAAGCGGTCCTAGCATTCGCTCCATGGCGGAAATTGGCGGGGAGGCTAGGCCTGCGTCACAGCGCTGTCGCCATCCGACGCTTCTGGCCCGTAGATGTCGAGTGACAACTGTATGCCGCGCTGCCCCAAAGCAACCATAGTCTCGGGCGAAATTGCCACACCCTCGTTTCGACTGCCCATGAACCATCCGCAAAACAAGTCAACGCGAAACTGAGCCGCAATGCGGCTCCAGACTGATAAGTCTGACGTGACTTGAGCAAGCAACTCAGAGACCTGACTATCAAGGTCTTCCGGCTTGGTTTCCTTCGCGCTTAGACGCCACATGCCAGAGTTCCTTATGACAATGCGCCCAGATGAGGCCGACAGGAACTGATGTCCTTTTGCATGACTGAATGTCGGCTCCGCTCTTAGGAGCCTCGAAATCTTCTCGGGAATTAGGTCGTTGCCCATGATGCGCAACGTTGCCACAGACCGCTCAAGATGCGCCATCAGTGAAGCCTATTCAGATTGACGAACGACCGGTGTTGACCGAGGCTGTGTGAAAACGCGCATCACGCCCTGGACTTTCCGGCCTGCCAAGAAATCGACCGCTCAGATCGGCCTACAACGCACGATCTCGATGCGAGCAATGGTTGAAGTACCCCTGCAAAAGTCGTCTATCGACGTTTTCACACACCCTCGGCCGATACCGGAAGTCTAGCCCACCGCCCCCACTCTGTTCCTCAGCGAGGGTTTCGCAGGCCATGTGCGGCCCTGTGCTCGCGGTGCCGAATTCTGTGTCCACGGTGCCGAACCGGCTGTCTAGGAGAGCCGAAATACGCACAATGGGAACAGATGGGGTGGTGTTACTTCACGCTAGGCGATTTGTCAAACCCTACAGGGGACACCAGCGCTGCGATGAAAACCGGTATAGGGCAGAGAGATTCCGGCCCTTAACGGCATGCTTGGGCATCGTCCTCATGGCGCAGCATCCCCCCAGTAGGGTTTCGTTTCTGCGCATGACGGCGGGAGACTTACTTCATGAACCCCAGACACATCTTTCGCCAGCTGAAGCGCCTTGCCAAGGCAATGGGCAAGTCGTTCTGGCTGCCCCTCTCGTTGGCAGCCGCCTTTTTGGCCGGGCCGGCCTACTGGCAAGGCCGTCCGTTCGAGCTCTCTTTATCGCCGATGCACGGCCTGCACTTCTCTGCTCAAGGCCCAATGAATGCGCCGCCCGTTGCCCAGCAGTTCCCACCGCACGGAGCGGCAAGCCGGGAGAAGTGACGGAGCACCGCGCTCATCGGATGTCGCATTCATAGCGACTGACCGACAGTACGGGTGAGCACAGATCTCCATCGCAGCACCCCTGTGTGAAAGCACCTGTAAAACCCAGTGCACTCGGCCTCCGGACTTCGAAAACAAAGCCGTCGAATGCTCCAATCGGCAGTCCCATTTTTTTGCAGCCTGATCGCAGTGATTCTGAAATTTTTTTTGGTCGCCCCGAGTGCGTTTTTCTTATGCGCTGGTCCTGTCATTGGTTGGCGCCTTCTCAAGTGTTTCGTCCGCCCGCACGCCTCAACATGGCGCCCGTAGGCGATATGCCGACGCCGACCGCCATGGCGCAGAGCTTCAGTCTGGCGAACATGGTTCCTCAGAATTCACAACACAACGGAGGTGCGTGGAACAAGATCGAGCAGGACACGCGCCGCTATGTGCTGCGGGCCAAAGGGGATGTGTATGTGATCACGGGGCCAGTGTTCACGGACAGCGGTCCAACGATTGGTGCGAATCAGGTGAAAGTACCAACGTACCTTTACAAGCTGGTTTATGACGCGACCACGCAGCGGGCTTGGGCGCATTGGCAGCAGAACAAGGCAGGAGAATCGGTTGGCCAGCCCATCAGCTATCAGGAACTGGTCAAGCGGACTGGGGTGGAGTTTCTGCCGAGGATGGCAATGCAGCACTGATCTTGGAGTGCGCCCTAGGAGGCTGCTTTGCAGCGGGAGCGGTCGGTCGTCGGCGGATACCAAGCTCCCGGTCTTGGCTTCAATGCGGTCATTGAACTACCCACTCAATTGCGGCTCCATCGACCGATCAAAAGAGTTGCTGATATTGCCCAATTCGGCCCGGGTACTCCCCGTGCTGCCCCTGCACCATCCTCACCGCGCGCTCGAGTACCTCGAGCGAGAACTTGTTCGACTTGCTCATGGCTCAATCCTCCTAGAGTGTTGAGCCTCCGAAAAAACCGGGGCAGTTCAGACCGTCTTGAACGTGCCCCCTTCTGGGTATCTACTCAACGTGATAGCACTTCTGCGAGTTGCTTATTGATTCAGTCCCGGCGGGGGCGCCATCATGGCGGCTTCAGCCCGTCGAGTCTACGTCCTAGCGCGCCGAACTCAGCCAGCTCGCGTTTGACTGCGGCGGCCCCTCCCACTCTAGTGCTCCGGACAGCGAGGCTGTCATGACATCCCCCAAGCTGTACCTACCCGTCGAGTTCAGAGATTTGCTTGAGAAGACCAGGGTGCTTAGTAAAACTCAAAGCTTCGGCAATATCGGCGGAAGCGTCTAGTTGCAGCGCACGCTTGACCTTGATCCGCTGCAGAAGAAAGCTGCTGCGGTACCTCTCGTTCGCGCCAACCGCAGCGGTTACGGACTCGTCGATCAGCGCTAGTGCTTCCGGAAGCTTGCCCAACGCAAGTTTGACCTGCGACAAATTATGGGCCAGCCAAGGGCGCCCCGGATCGTCGCTGATGGTCTCGAGAATAGCCTCTGCATCGATGAATCGATCCAGCCTGTAGAGCGTCTCACCCCATTTGCGCCGTTGGTAGGCGTTGGGAGACTGGAGAGTCTCAAACGCTTGCAGCGCCTGGCTCAAGTACGTCTCGTTCTCGCTCGCTTGCGCTGCGATCATCATGATTTCGGCGTAAGCGCCTCGGCTCTGATCATCGTCCAGCATCAAAGGGGTAGGTTCAGGCAGGCGCGCCAGCACCCCCTCGACTCGCTCAGGGGCATGCCAGATGAGCGCTCGCACAAAGTTCGCCAGCGAGTGATAGCCCTGCGGAACACCAATCCCGGCGCTGTACAGCGCCTCGCCAAGAAACATCTCCTCGTGTTGGTCGAGAAGCTCTCCCGCCCATGTCTTGCGAGCTAGGTTGAGTGTGTCTCCAAGTGCCAGGAGCAGAGATGGCGAGACGCCTGCGTCCTCTAGCTTTGCGGCAATGATGTCTGTGGCGTATTGCTTTGCCGCCGCATAGCCCTCGGGCCTGAGGCCGAGGGACCTCACCAGCTGGAGCTTGGCATCGTTCAGGGGATAACTGGCGACCACCTCCTGGAATAGCTCCTCGGCTTCGGAATCCCTCCCGAGAGTGCGCAACACTTTAGCCTGGTGGTGCTTGATCTCAGCCACTTGGCGAGCACTTTGGTCTGCCATGCCAGCGAGCGCTCCGTAGGCTTGCATCACTGAATTGAGCCAGCTGGTGACCGCAACTTCTCCCATGGTGTGCTTAAGAAAGCGCGCCTTAGCTTCGATCGTCTCCAGCACGACCAGGATCGCCACTTCGTTTTCGCGAGCGCTGAGAGCGCTCAGTCGCTTGGCTTCCTGAATCGGATCGGGAAGCAACTGGACAGGGATTGCACCGCCGCTCCACGTCATCGCCAAGGCATAAAGGTAGGCCGGACGTCGGTCACCGTTCTCGACGTTTCTTCGGATCTTGGCTCGCAGTTGCGAGGCGATCAGCTGCAGGCCATGCCCGTCATCCCGGATCTGTTTGACGATGAACGCTTCCAGGTGACCGTCGATTGCCCTGGATCGCTGTGTCGTTAGCCAGTCCAGGGACTTGAGCGCTGTGAAGACGATGTCGTGAATTCGAATCGATGCCTTACCTTCAGGCGCCGTGAGGCCATGGCGCTCGAACGCCCTCATACGAAGGGAACCGATGACGTGTTCAAAAAAGGCTCGATCTAAGTTACTTTGGTCCGCCCATTGAAAGAGGCTCAGCTCCTCCTCAAGCGCCGGCCTGAGCCTTCCTAGGATGCTGTCGGCAAGCCGCGCTCCGTGCAGTTGAAACTTGGCTACGTGCGCGCACTCATTCGCAAGCTCGTTCCAAGACGATCCTTCCCGTGCCGCGGCGTTCAGCATCGTCAGGGTAAGTGGGTGACCTCCGACTGTTCGCCAAATCGTGTGGAAGGCTTTGTCGGATAGCTGGCTCGCCACGTCGTGGGTGAGCAAAATGCGGGCCTGATGCTCGTCCATTAGCGGCATGGCGAACGCTCCTGGGGATGAGTGCTGCCGCGTGATCACGACCCGCGAGTCGGGGCCGCACAAGTTCGCCAGCCCGCATGGGTCAAGCCGGGCGTTTGCGTCATCGAGGACCAACATCGTGCGCTCTCGCCGCAGCAAGGCACTCACGTTTCGTTCGGCACCTCCGCGCCGCAGAGGGACCGCAGAGAGGCGCTCAATGCCGTCGATATCTCTGCCGCTGACCCAGAAACGGTAGTGGAATCGACCTTCTGCGCGCGCCAGGCACGCGGCTGCGGCCTGAGATTTGCCGATGCCGCCGATGCCTGTGATCTCAACGCATTTCTTCGTCTCCAGCAGCCGGTCAAGTTCCATGTCGACCGCTGTGTTTGGCAAATAATTCTCGCTCAATGGTGCTGCGGTCAGAGATGCGGGGTGGTCGTCCCGAATGTCCGACAACACAGGCAGGTGGACCGACAGCTTGTCTATGGCGCCGTCCCGAAGCATGAGCGTATCGACGATGGCCTCAGCGATCGCCCGGCTGTCCATAAGATGCAGGCGCCTACCGGACATCCGCGCTTGCCCGAGCGCTTCGTTGACCATGCCTTCGATTTTCCCCGTTTCAGCACGTTGCGAGCTCAGAAGGTAGACATCTTGTGCTCTCGGCGCGAGATCAAGCGCGTGCTCCAGATCGCCCCAGGGCTTGGCCATCTGCCCCGAAAAATACCCCTTGACGATGGAGGCCTCCACGACCACGCGGCCGTCTTCCGAAACGGCATCAAGCGCACCGCCGACAGGGCTGCCAGTGACGGAAGATCCGCGCTGCACCAGCGTGATGTCGTGCAGCTGTTCTATCAGGACGACGGCGAACCTCTCGAATACCGAGCCTGGGGCGAGGACCGCCAGCGATTCCATCAGGCGCGTCACTAAAAGACTACGGGTGTGTTGGTGCACAAAAAGCCTAAACTGATGTCAGCGCCACGCGGCCGCACTCTTCGCAGGCGCAGTCACAGCGACTGCTCAATGATGCGACGTACTGCGGCAGCGACTTGATCGACGGGCTGGTCTGCATTCACGACGCGGCACCGTCGCGGGTCGTTGCGCGCAATCTCAAGCAACGCGCTTCGGATCGCTGAAAAATCCCGGGTTTTTTCCGCGGGGTCATCTTCTTGGTCGCAACGCAGCCTGCGGCGGCTTATAGCCACTTGCGGGGGCAGGTCAAGGATAAGCGTTAGATCTGGGAGTGTGGTTCCTACGACAATGTCGCAGGTGGCTTGAAAGAGTGGACGAAGATTCGTTTCAGACACAGACACCTGGAAAGCGGAGGTGGAGTCCAAGAATCGGTCGGACACGACCCAGGCTCCGGCGGCCAGAGCTGGCCGAATGACATTCTTGACGTGGTCGTAACGAGCAGCGCTGACCAAAAGGAGCTGCTCCGTTGGGTCCAGCGTGCGCTGAGGCCGCGTCAAGATCGCTCGCACCTCCGCACCTAGATGTCCTCCGTCTGGCTCCTTGGTCTGTAGTACGGACCGACCTGAATCACGCAGGTGCTTGACAATCCGCCAAACCTGCTCAGACTTTCCGCTTCCGTCGATGCCTTCAAAACTAATAAACGGCACTGCTTTCCTTCTAAAGCCGCAGTTCGCGGGTCGCTGCTCGAAATGAGGCGATCGAACACAGTGGCGTTCGTGTCGGCAGGCATGCTGTCGCCCAAGAAGCGCGATCATATGCTGGCTCGCCGGCAGCTCTACTTGAACTATGGCGCTCTCTCGCTTGCAACGATCCTGAATGATCAGGGATTCAAGACCTTGCTGGTGCACGGCGAGCATCGCGAGCCCAGCGAACTGCTCGATGCGCTTGTGCAAGACGGAACGTTGCCGTCCTCACTGCCGGTCATGCTGTCGATCCCGAGCTTCTACGCTCTCGGATGGGCGCAACGGTTTTGCAAGCTTGTCCGCCTCGCGGACCCCTGCGCAAAGATCATCGTTGGCGGGCGCTGGGTTGTCGGTCCGGATCCTGGCTGGCTTCGCAAAAAGCTTCCTGAAGCGGACTTGCTTATTCCAGGGCTGGCTGAGCCTGTCATAACGAGTTTGCTCACCGCCACGCCGATCGTGCGCCGGCTCTCCGCACCGACGCCGCAGTTCGTTCTGAACCATCGACTGGTCTCGGGGTTTGAGCGGTATCAGCCAAGCATTGAGGCGTCGCGAGGGTGTGGCATGGGGTGCAGTTTCTGCGAAGAACGAGACATCCCCCTCGAGAAGCTGCTGCCAGCCGAGCAGATCGCGGCCGCCTTGGCGATGATCGCGGGGCAGTACGGAACCAGCGATGTTCGCCCGTACCTGCAATCGTCGATGTTCGCGCCCAATCTGAACTGGAGCACTTGTCTGGTTAGCGCAGTGCGCTCACATGGCCTAGAAGTCAAGTGGCGCACAGAGAGCCGTGTCGATGCGCTGACGCCAGAGACTATCGCCTGCCTGGCCGAAGCCGGCATGAAGGTCCTGGACCTAGGGCTCGAGACCGCCTCTCCCACTCAGATCCTGAGCATGCGCAAATCGGCACACCCTGATCGTTACCTGCATCGAGCTTCCAAGCTCCTTAAGGCTTGCGGACAAAACGGAGTGGCTGCCAAAGTCAATGTGTTGCTCTACGCGGGAGAGACGGCCAAGACACTCACCGAGACGCGCTCATTCCTCGATGAACACAACGAGCACATTGCCGGCGTTTCAGTCGGCCCTGTGGTGGCCTACGGCCCTCCCAAGACTGCCAATATCTTGTTGCATGAATGGTCGGGTAGTGGCTGCGTCGCTGTGGACTCCCGCAGCACCGATGAGACGGGCATCACCCATGTTCACTTGAGCCGGGAAATGGATGCAGAATCGGCCGAGCTTGCCAGCTTGGACATGTCGCGGCGCTACATGAACGCAAACGCGTACTACCGCCTTAAGAGCTTTTCCTACTACCCTCGTGACTACACGCGCCATGACTTCGACCGCGACGTCGACGCAAGCGACAAGTCGAGACTGCCCTTCCGCCAATAGCTGAATGAGATCGCAAACACTCTGGTTTTTCAGCCCAAGCGGTGGCATTCTTCTTCCGAGCGAGGATGTGGGGGCGGGCGGTCTTCGTTGAAGTTGGGCGACTTGTACCGAGCGAAGTCGCTCGCGGCGCACGACGGCCGATGTCCGGTGTCAGCGACCTCAGACATTCGCGCGGCAAATCTGACCGTCCGCACTCAGCCTGAAGCTGACTTCGCATCAATCCACGGAATCACCTTAGACAGTGCTAACGAGGCGCACTACACTCAAAATGAATACGCCCATCGACATCCGTAGTCAGCACTTGAGCCAATAAAATTCGTGCCGGGCCTTATGTAGCTCTGCCTCAGCGCGGGATCTCGTTTCTCGATTGGCCGCGGCAGCACGACCTTCTAACTCAGGCAGCTGAAAGTCCAAAGACCTGCACCGTAACTTATCTCCGGATGAAAGCCTGGACCTTCGGCGTTCCAAATCCATTTGTTCGTGCGACATGCCCGTCAGAGGGCGGAAGCCATCGTCAAGTAGCTTACGGTGCTCATCACGCTGAACCTCGGCGCCTTTTCAAGTGACGCCGGTCATTTTGTTCACCCCTTGGGTTGGGGTGGCATCGATGATCTTTGCTCCCACGCAAGGCTCATGCGAATACCCCACCTTCCCATTTTGCTCACAGCGATAAACCGCCTGCTGCCCCTGTGCGGCCAGGGGCAACAGGGCGAGCCATAGAAGTCTTTGCACTTTTGTTCCCTCCCCCGGCCATTGTGCAGATGATCTTCACGATGCTTGCAAGGCTGGTCGGGTTGCAAGCCCAGTCACTTCAAGCGGTAGTGCCCACGCGCGCCTTCCTTCAAACGGCCTATTTGCTTCAGCCGACTGATCGCGACAGCGATTGAGCCTTTCGGAATGCCCGCCCCTTCTGCGATCGAGGCTTGCGTCATCTGCAACCAGGCGCTGCGAGTCAGTTCCCGCTCGAGGTACGTTAAGACCTTCTCGTCGTTGGAACTGAGCGATTGGGCCTTGGGCACTCCAGATGACTGGGTCTTGGTTTTGGAACTGGCCCGGACGCCTTTGACTGGAGTTGGCTTGACGACTGCATCCTCTGCCTGGGCCTGCTGACCAGGCGAAATCTGAGGTGATCTCCGCAGCGGCAAAGCCTGCAGCAATTGCAAGTCATTCTGAGCCAAAGAGGCGGCAGTTTGATAAGCCGTGCGAAGTTGTTCTTCGATGGCTTGGAGTTCGTGGGACAGGCGGGCCACGGTTCGAAGTTGGGCATAGGTGCGGTCAGCCTCGGCGCTGAATGGCAGGCTTGCTACGGTATCTACCACGCTCTGGGCGCCGGACCGAACCTCCTGAGCCATGGCTTGCTGGGCTGCATAGAGTGATTCACCGGCCTGTTGCAAAAGTGAAAGCGTGGAACGGCTAAGCATGAAGGGCCTCTCAAAAAGCAAAGCACTCACCAGGAGCACACCCTTGGATGGTGCCATAGGGCTTACGGAGCACTGACGCCCGCGCGTCCACTTCTGCGACCACGTCCAAGCGATATGTTGCAGAATGTTCTTCCTAAGCACACAGAGGCAGGGAGGGGGAAATGATCACATCACGTCGCCATCGCGCAACCAGTCTGTTCAGACTTTGCTCGGAGAAAAGCACTTCGGGGCAGGCCTTAAGACAGATGCTGGCAGTGCTGTCAGCGTGCCTTCTTTCCAGTGCGGCCCTCGCATTCCAGATCGCCCCGATGGGCTCCGAGTTCGAGGCGCGGTTGACCAACGAATCCGAAGCATCACTGGCGCGAACCGCGGACAGCCTGGGCATCATGATCAAAGGCCGGGTTCACGAAGAGATCACTCAGATTGGGATGGGCTGTCCAGTCGATGCATCCAGCTTGGCTTCCGATAAGACCTGTGGTTTGCGAGATCGCCCCTTTGCCTCGGCGTATGTCATCTACGGCGTTCGATGGAACGACCTGCCGCCCTTTCGGCTGTCGCCGGAGGAAGGGAATTGCACTTACCTCGGGAAGTCATGCAATGTGGCGCAGACCATCCGATTCTCTACACAGCCATTGTGTTGGTACTGCCTTTTCAAGGATGCGGAGAAGAAGGCGCAAAGCCGCGCCATTGTGGGATGCAGCAAGGAGAAAGGCGCGCTGCAGGGGAACGTGATGACGCGTTCGCATTTTGGGGATCTGCAATTTCTGCATGCGATGGCGAGCCAGGAAGGCGTGCATCCTGGAGCGACCCGTGCCAAAGTACTCGATTGGCTGGAATTCGCCTGGAAGGTCTCGTCACGAGAGATAAAGTCCGACACCTTCCTGCGAGACGTTCAGATCCCGACCGTACAAGAACACTTTGGATGCACAGAATGGCGCGTTGTCGACCTCTACATCCTGGGTCAACAAGACAAGCTGGGGCGGTATTTGCACCAAGTGGCCTTTGGCTCGGTGCTCCACACTGTGCAGGATTCGTTTGCTGGAGCCCATGTCTCTCGTGAAGCGCTGCTGCCTGGTGGCATGTGCTCAGAGACGGCCTATGAGGCCCCGCGCCGGATCGTGGAGTTTCACACCTACGGAGCGCAAGATGGGGCGCTGCACGACGAGCAAGATAGTCGCGAGGCGATGACCAAAGTCAGCGCGGCCGATCGCTGGCCAGATGCCATCGAGGCAACGCGCAATCTGGTGCAGTTCTACGAAGAGCGCGCGGGTTGGACCGATGTCCAGCCCTACATGCAGTGCCTGTTCGAGCTGGCCGATGATCGAAGAGATTCGTCGCCAGGAGCACCGTACAAGCGATCACCCTGAACTGCGGCGCTCTCACTGAGCGTTGTTGGCCCGTTGATGTGGAACTGCACCCGTTTCATCGGGAATGAACGTTCCGTCTTCGAGCAACCGTCCATGGACCACTGAGCCATCGGGAGAGGTCTTCCACGCTCGGTCCGGGTGATCGCCATCGAAGTTGACGAGATGCTGCCCCTGAAGGTGTTTCTTCCGGATCTCTTTACTTTCAGGCCCCACCAGCCAGATCAGGGCTTCGATCAAATCCTTCGGTTTCTCTTGCGCCTTGCTGTTCATCACGCTTTCCTCCAGTCGAGAACCATTGACCCATCAACACAAAACGCCTGTGTGACGAACCGCGTTTGCTGAGCCTGCACCGTCCAGCTCGTTCATTGATGAAAGCCTAACCAGCAGACCCGGCAGTGTCCAGAGGGGGGTCAACCGACAACGTACATCTCAAACCAGCCGAACTCCGGGAATGCGCTTCAGCGTGGCGTAGCATTGCTCCAACATGTCCAGTTGGTACTGCATGCCTCTGACCATGTTCTTGCCAGTGCGTCGCAATATGACGCCACCGCCGATGATGAGGATGCCCACGAAAACCAGGATGAGCGGAATCCCGATGATGATCATGGCGATGCCGCCCCAATGCATCAGCTTGCGAGCCTTCTCGATGTGCGCGACGGTGCCGCATCAAGGCCTGGTTCATGAACGGTACATCGTTAAAAGGACAGTCGCAGTAGTCGATCACATTGCGATGTCCCAGGTGCAGGTCCGCCTTAAGCCAGATCCTTTGCCCAGCCGTCCACGCACCGTGCAGGGCCTGACTGGTCCGGGTGATCCGCGCTTCATCAGCCGGATACAGCAT
This sequence comes from Acidovorax sp. KPB24-07, assembly GCF_057543315.1. Classification (NCBI taxonomy): domain Bacteria; kingdom Pseudomonadati; phylum Pseudomonadota; class Betaproteobacteria; order Burkholderiales; family Comamonadaceae; genus Acidovorax; species Acidovorax sp. KPB24-07. The sequence goes on along the minus strand of NZ_BAAJYS010000003.1, from coordinate 15,282 downwards.
GGCGTCATGGATGTCCAGCCCGGCGCACTCCTGACGTTCCAGTGTGTGGCGAAACAAGGCCAACGCTGCTTCGAAAGTCAGGCAACCCTCAACAGGAGGGGGTCAACGCGCAACGCGAGAGGGGTGTAGTCCCTCTGGTCAAAAGAGCTCCTGTTGGTATTGCGCGTCTGCCCCAATCTTCCTTCCAGTGTGCCCCGTGGAGCATCGGAATGCCCAGGAGCCTGAGGCCACCCCCAAGAACTGGAGCATCTTGCCGGTCTTACGCAGGCGCCCGGTTTTGCGAACAGCGTCCTCCGATTCACACGTCTTGATGTCGGCCGCATGCAACAGGCAAAGGTGCCGCTGGCCCTTCTTGCCATACCACCTGGATGCAACAATTTGCAACTCCAATATCTTCTGCTCTTTCGCGCCATCCGCGGTATTTCTATGCGCAAAGGACTATCGCCCAAGCATGCAAGCTTAGCAAATACGCCGTGTTAAGAGATACAAATTTGTGGGCAAGAATTACTAGCTAATGCACCGCAATCTTCACGTAGACGCGAGACCACACGGGCCATACGATGTAGAGATAAGCGCCTATTTCCATCTCTACCTATGCTCGCGTCACAGGACAACGTCAGCCAATGCTCCTATGCATCGGAGAGCCAACCACAGTTGACGTGGAGGGATTTTCATAGCGCAGGAATAACCGTTGCCGCTTGGGCGAAACAACGCGGATTCAGCCCGCGTCTCGTATATGAAATCTTGCGCGGCAACCGCAAATGCCTGCGCGGGCAAAGCGCACTTATCGCGGAGGCGCTGCACATGAAATAAGCGCAAATCTGCAAGTGGCTAAGAGCCACCTGTTTCGTGGATATCCACGAAAAAAAGACGGCCTCGGACTGCAATCCGAGGCCGCCTCACTCCGAGAAGCTTACCCCCAGAGATCTCTAACGGATCCAAATTTATCCGCCACCGTGCGGGGGGTCAAGTCTTCGTTTGTGCCGTTTTGTGGACTGCCATGGCAGGGCCACCATTTTCCCAAACCAAGAGACTTCAATGACCCTTTTCGACTTTTCCCCATAAGCATCTCCGCATGCAGCACTCGCCGTGGCGTCTCATGACGCACGGATAGCCATGTTCCTTCTCCTGCCATACAGCGGGAAGCTGACATAGCGCTGCATTACTCCCCTCTCACCCAAATGAACGAACGCAACTGCGTGCGGGCGATGGATTCGCTCGCCCTCAAGGAAATGAAAAATGAGAACCGAAAAGCGCTTCACACCTCAGGTCCTCGACCGCTTTCAAAGAGAAGAAAGAGGGACAGGAACTTACGCTGAGTACATTCCCTGGCATCGGATATCACGAGGTGATCCGTCGAGCAGAGGAAGATCGCATTTGATTGTCTGGAGGGATCGCCAGCGCGAACTTCTCTCTGACAAGGAGTGGACTGCGTTGAATTTCGCGGGCCTGCTGCCGAATCTAGTGGATCTTTTGGAGCAGTTCCCGCTGAGTCAGGAGAGTGCCCCGCATGAGCTTTCGCGCTGGCAACTGGGCCTCGGACTGAAGCGCTACGCGGGAACCCTTGAAATAGCTCGATCAATCGGCATCGAGCATCTGAAGCTTATCCGGGGAGAGCGGTCTCAAGCCTGGACCAGCAGCACAGACCTGTTACTCGTTCTTCGAAATCGCTACGGAGCGCTAGAACTCCTAGCTGTCTCCTGCAAACCGACTAGTACTCTTACCGGTCGTGCCAAGGAGCTTCTTCTTCTCGAAAAGACCTATTGGTTGCACAGGGGAGTGGAGTGGCTACTCATCACTCCAGATCAGTACGAAAAAGTGTCGGACTTACCCTGCGCCGAAGCTCGCCGTGGGGATTCGAGAGGCCTGCACCCGATGCGGAAATACGCATGGCTTGCAAAACAGTCCAATCTATGCATTGGCAGCGCTATTCAGACGCCATACAGAACCTGACTGATCGCTTCGGTGGGGATTCACATCGCCATAGAGCTCAGTGCGCGCTGTGGCAGGCTGTTTGGCGCGGTTTTCTCCCCGTGGATTTGCGCCGAGGCTGGAGGCCGCATCAACCCATAGCGTTGATCTCCGGGGAGGAGTTCACTTCTTTCAATCCCATCTTGGCACGGAGGTCAGCATGCATTTGATGCACAACCAATTGTTCAAGTTGCCCAAAGCCAATATTGGCCTCCCGGAAGGAATTTTTCGGATCATTGTCGATGATGCCATCGCCGACACCACTTTTTGCGTACTCATCAAACAAGAGGCTCCACGGGTCAAGATTCGCGGCGGTCGGCCCCGCATTGAAGACCGAGACTTAAAGCGCAAACGGCGCACCCCACAAATGGCTCTCGTGGGCACCCTATACAAAGTTTCCCGCAGAGATCTCCTGGACCTGATCGAAGCCCATGAGGTAATCGAGCTCAGTCTGGAACTTCCGGGGCACTATTACCAGGACATCGTTCAACCAAGCGCGCAAAATGCCTTCGACACGCGTTGTCGGGTTATGGAGGCATTTCTTGACAACGAGAAACTCAAGGAATCCATCCTAGTCCACGGGAGCTTAGCCGGGCTGGTCAGGAATGCATCTTCAACACACAAGGTCAGTCGATCGCTTGTGTACAAGCTTTGGTCCGTTCTTTGCACATTCGGACTCACAAAAGCCAGCCTCCGCACTCGCTGGGACAAGTGCGGCGCGCCTGGAAAACGGCGCGATCTTTCGGCCAGCGGCACGAGAAAGAAGGCCGGGAGAAAGACTTTTTCGCAGCGACTGTCAAAGCTGCTTTTCGGTTGCTGGGGGGAACCAGTTCAACCGGGAATGAACACTGTCTGGCGTGCAAAAATCATGCTGGCCGACAACGGAATTGCGAAACCCAAGCCGTCAATGCCAGAGCGCTACAAGCGCATCATCGCCAGCCATTTCACTACTGCTATGCGGTATGAGGACAATGGAGACATCGTCGCGATTGACTTGAAGGTTGGCCAGTACCCCAACAAAAAGCAGGTCAAACGGGTGCTAACCGAGGATGTAGAAGAGATCGAACGCATTCGCGAAAAGACCAGCAGCGGTCATTTCGAACGCGCGCTCCGCGGCTTGTCGGGCTACAGCTAGGAAGGTGCCGAGGGGCCAGGACTGATGTACGCCATCGACTCCACCATCGGGGATGTGTACTTGCGATCTTCGATCAATCCCAACTGGATCATCGGACGCCCGATCGTGTATGTCATCGTAGACGTTTTCTCCACGGCTGTCGTGGGCTTCTATGTCTGTCTCACAGGGCCCAGTTGGGACACTGCACAAGTCGCCATTTTCAACACAGTCGCATCGTCCAACCTGCTAAGCGATCTGTGGGAATACGACATGCGCCAGTCTCTGTTTCCGGCCCCTACCATGCCTGCAAGGCTACTCTGCGATCGAGGTGAGTATCTGTCCAAGCGGGCAAAGGCCACGGGCATGAAATTGCTCACCACTCTCAGCTACACCGCGCCCTTCCGCCCCTATCTGAAAGGCGTGGTGGAGGTCATGCACCGCATCATGAAGAACGTGCAGTACCACTTCATTCCAGGTGCGATGGATGCCCGGCGCAAAGAGTACGACTTGCGCCGATCTAACCCAGCGGCAGCGACCATGTCCGTCCGTCGGTACATGCAGTTTCTCCACGAGTGCTTCTACATCTACAACTTGACTGCAGACCGAAGCAATCGCTTGGATGCACACATGATCGCGCAAGGTGTGTTCCCTAGCCCAGCAGGGCTGTGGCGTTGGGGGCATGCCATGGGGATTGGCTTCTCTCGCGCACAGTCGCAAGCGGAATTGATCACGCAGCTGCTTCCCACGGGCGATGCACGCGTCACTCGGAACGGTGTCGTCTTTCACGCGAATCGCTATAGTGCGCCAATCGTAGAAACTGAGCAATGGACAACTCGCGCACGATCAGTCCGGGGCAGCTGGGAAATCCCGGCCCAGTACTACCCAGGCTCAGTTTCACGCATCTGGACTCCGTACGAAAGCGGAAATGGCCTGATCGACCTCACAATCTCCGACCATTCCCGGGCCGATCCCGCGCTCACCCATGACGAGATGGTTGACGCATTTGCGTTCCAAAAACTCAAGGCTGCCGACGTTGAACACCAACGAGTGCAGGAAGCGGTGCTTGGCTACTACCGCATGGAGTCTATCCGCAAGCAAGCCATTGAGGAGACACGCGCTGCACGTCAACGCGCGCGGGGGCTCACTCCCACAATCCGTGAAGCTCGTGCAATCGAAAATGAGTTTGCTGGTCAACTGATGGTGGGTGAAGTCCGCGGAACGGCAAAGACACGCTCGGAGTCCAAATCCAACTATGACGCGATGATGGGCGACTTGGTCCAAGCAATGGATGCGGAGGCCATGCATGACTAAGCACGCACCCGAAACCGTCGCAGTGCGCGACCCTTACGCAGGAAATTCACTCATCGCCCAGCTTGGACTTATACGCTCACGGCCCGACGCACTCAAAGCATTGGTGGAGTTTCCAGCTCGTCCACCCAAAGACATTGCCTCTATTCCGCGCCACGTCCGCCTACACATGCTGATGAGTGTTCGCGATCTGCATGTACCCAGTTTGGAAGAGCTGCAGTTGTACGAAACGATGGACATGATGATCTGTCAGAACTACCACCACCTGCAACCTTCGTCATCTAGTACATGGAGCATGATCAGCGGCGAGGAGGCCCGCTTCAGGCCGCCTGTGACGGCGCCAACCTATGGTGCAGCGGTTGTGGGTGTTTCCGGCTCAGGCAAGACACAAGCGATTCGCAGATGCCTCTCTACATTCCCTCAAACTATCCAGCACACTTCATTTTTCCGGATGGTCAACGGCTTGCAGCAGGTGGTTTGGCTCTCGCTGGATGTTCCTGCGGGGGGCAAAGCCACCGATCTAGCAGCGGCGCTGATGACCGCATTTAAGAAGGCCACAGGCAGCACCCGCTTTGACAAGACATTGGCTGGTGAATGGCGCAACGGGCCACAAATGCTGGACGAGTGGCGGCAAGTCGCCTCCAGTCATTTTCTTGGCCTTCTGCACCTGGACGAGATTCAGAATCTGTTCAAGCTTTCTACGCTCAAGTCCAGAAGCAAAAGAAAGCTCGGTGAACCTCCGCCAGAGCTGCGCATCATTGATGATCATTCCCTCAAGTGGATTCTGACGGCGTTGAACGAATGGCAGATACCGCTGCTAGTTTCGGGTACTCCAGACGGGTTTGGTGCACTGACCAGGCGCCTGAGCAACACAGAACGCATCGTCACCTCGGGGTACCACGCCTTCAAGCATTTCTGGGCAGATCATGATGCGGCGTTCCGTCAGCACTTTCTGCCAAGACTCGGACACTACCAGTACGTCGCTCGCCCAGTAGCTATCACTGAAGAATTGGGTGACCTGATACTTGAAAAAACCGCCGGGGTACAGCGCTTGATCATCGCACTTTGGATTGCCGCTCACCGCGTGGCGTTCGAGCGCAATGATGACGATCTTCGTCTCGATGACTTCAAGGTGGCTGCAGATACCTATCTGGCACCAGTGGCTCAGGCCGTTGCTGCGCTTCACAGCAATGACCCAGGACGGCTGTCAATGTACGAAGACCTTTCTCCGCAGGACCACAGCTTTTGGGCTCAGTTCTGGAGCAACATTTCGCGGAACTGAGGGGTTGCCAGCACAGCCCCTTGCTCCAGTCTGACGGGGAGGCGACCTTTCGCTTGGCGCGCCCTTGGCCGGATGCTTGTCTTCAGACTCATCCGCCCAAGGGCTATTGCCATTTTTGGACTACATTGGCGCATCAGTGCATCAAAACGAGCCTCAGTCACACCCGCTATCTTCAAGCAGGACGTGTAGGGTAGCTTGTCCAGGTAGTACGCTTTCAACGCTGCGACAGGCCCAACATCAGCCGTCTCATCCCACTCAGGTAGGCTGGGTAAACCAAGATCACACAGAGCCTTTCGTACCGTATGAAGCGGTAACTCAAGCAGCTGCGCGACTGCTGAATGAACTCCCTTCGCTGCGACGTACTGCGCCAGCAAATCATCTACTCCTGGAACACTCGGTTTCGCTAACCGTGGCCGCCATGACGGCGCTACTTGCCCATTGCAGGCTTCAACCAAGGCGTGTAAGGCTTGGTCTGCGCTCTCAAACAAGACAGACAGCACGAGCAGGTAGGCGATCACAGACGAGGCTGATTTGCGCAGGTAGAGGGTTCCATCCACTTGGTGGAGATAGGTACCTGGATCTTTTGCAATCACTTCGTGAAATACGGTACCAAGCCACTGCTCTGGAAACAGCTCTTTGATTCGATCACTGATCAGTGTCCCTTGATTCGAACAAGCGTTAGGTTTGAACCCCTGCGCACTCCCCGTATCGCGAAGAAGTGGAGCGATGAGGGCAACATCGAGAGGAACCGGACGATCATAGAGACCGGCGGCAAGTTCTAAAAACCGATCCACATGAGCATTTTTGACTGCAGGCGTTACCCACTCTTGGGGTATTTGCTCTGATTTCCCGACATAGGCTGCAGGGGAGTCAAGGAAAGGATCTTTTCCGGCAACGAAGCTCAGTGGCTTCGAGTGTTTGGAACACCACAGCTGACCTGGAGTTTGCAAGTCTCTGCGCCAATAAGCGGTCCCATGAAACTGAATATCGGCTCGCACGCATTCCTCGCAGAAGAAGGCCGCCGGATACTTTCGCAGTGTGCCACTGACATACAGCAGGCTTGTGCGTTCACTACATCCATGCACAAGCTTTGGAAGATAGGAGGTAATCCCTCTGCGCAACGGCAGGGTCGTGTGACGCTGCGCGAAGTGCTCGGTAGTCATTCCCGCCATCCTGCTGAGAAGCTCGTGCGTTGTGAGGTCGCGGCGTGACCGCCCTTCCTCACCAAAATGCGCAGCCATCGCCTCCACCGCGTCCTTCGGAGTGCGGTACCCATTGATCCGCATGATCCGCCCCAAGTAGCCTCGGTCCATCTCTTCTGGCAATGGCGCTGGCTGCACAAGCATGTTCATCAGCTGTCTCCGTATCAGATCAAGCGGGTTTGAGAATCGCCAGGGATCGAATCACGGCAGCCAGTGCCTTTGCATGCGACGCAGACCCGTCCCAAGTGGCCTGAAGGGCCTCGATCAACTCGCGATTGCTGCGAACGCTATCGGCGCTGACACCACTCTCGAAGCGCTCAACAAAAAGGCAAACCTCTTCAAACAGACGTGAGGCTCTGACGCCCTCTCCTTTGAGGATGCGGCTCACTTGAGATTGACTGGCCCCTACGTGGGCGGCGATGTCCGCTTGGGCTATTCCATGGACCGAGCAAATACGACGAGCATTTGCTGCGCGTGCACGGATTTCCGATTCGATCATGCATTAAGCATACACTGATGCATATATGCATATCAAGTACGAAGCTAAATCGACAATGGATGGGTCTCAGCGAAAGAGATCGTGGGACGGAAGATGGGCACTCAGAGCTGCTTTGATGGCTTCAAGAGTGCGCGGCAGTCGGGGCAGTTGGGCCTGCTTCGCCCGCAGGTCAGGTATTTGCTGGAACAACTGCCAGAGGTGTATGCGCGAGACGCCCTGATCCTCCATCAGGTGCAACGCTGCTTCACGAACCAGGATGCATAGATGCTCATCTCGGGCTACCCAATCCACTGAGGGCGGCCTTGAGCGCTGGGATTCCGGAAGTGGGTCCGGTTTGTTCGAGTTCAACCAGGCACGGTCGTTTCGATAGAGCCACGCATAGGTGCGTGGGTCCATTGTGCGAATCCACTTGACCCCGAGATGTCCTGAGGACTGCAACAGTTCAAGCCAAAGATTTCGAGCATGGGCCCTCGCTTTTTCGCTTCGCGCTTCAGACCATTCTGCATGCAGCTTTGCATCACTGAGTAGTAAACGGGTGATCGTCCCAACAGAGACTCTGGCTCGAGATGCCACTTGTTCTTTGTCAACCCCCTTGCGTAGCTCCCGGATGGCTTTAGCACGCACATCCGTCGATAGCTTCTTTGGTCGACGTGAAATCGCTATCCCTGCCTTTGCAGCCCAAATGAGCGCTGTTTGCGGGTCAACACCAACAAGGCTCGCTGCCTTGCGCACCGATTGCCCCTCTTCCTGAATGAGACGATGCAGGTGGGCCATTCGCGGGTCAATGACGGGGAATCCGGGCAGCACCGTGTTTAGGACGGTTGATTGGGAGTGAACACCCTTGGATTTCATTGCGAGATCGAACCGCAGTGCGGTGCAGAACAGCCAATGGATGAGGAGCAGGTGCCTGAGTGGATGTGTTCCAGAGCGAGGTGGCCTTAGCAATCGACCCAATTGCGTCGCCATCCCTTCCTCGTCTTGGGCAAGCGACGCAAACTCCGGAATGCACCTGAGTGGCTCGCAGTAGTTGAGGAAGGCTGTCGCGATCTGTCCAGTGCGCAAGCTTGCGGCACCAGCAACCCATCCACGCGCCCGAAATTCTTCGCGGTAGACCTCGTACAGATCTCTCAACAGCAGTGGCTCGAATGCTCCTGATTGAACAAGATGCTCAATGAGCTCCGCGAGGCTCAACAACAAAGAGCACGAAGCTATTTCAGGGGACTTCGCGCTTGCAGAATGCAAGTCAGCCAAGCGCGGCAGGAGCCATTGGAAGCGCTCGACTCCATTGGCTTTAAGGGCTGATTGAAGCAACGGCTGCTGGTGTGCCGTACACATCCACACGCCCGGGAACTGGTGCTTCAAATGCCAATAAGCCCATCCAGTCTCGCGGAGGTCTTGCTCCATACATTGCGGGCAGGCCTTGAGGGGATGGTTGGCGCGAAATCGGCTTGTGAGGATGCCCAGCCGCAGCTTCAGATGGGCCACACTGGCACCGGACATACATGCGACAGCGTTTGCAGTCTCGTCTGGGGGGGCGAAGGCCGCGTAGAAATTGAGCAGTGTCCGCTCTCTCGCAATGGAATCGACCTCACCAAGCAATGCATTCGTGCGCTGCGCGAAGGCACCAAGACTGTTGGGTAGATCATGGTGGACACCAGCACGTGCGCTGCCGAACATCAGTTGGCAGGTTTGCACAGATGTGACATGCCCCCAAAGCTGGTGATGACGGCTAACCAGACTGAAGAATGTCTCGCCAGGCAGCCAGGACAGGAGCTGGTACTCGGGAAAGAGTTTGTCCGTTTCTGGCATCGCGGTAGGCTATGCCGAAGGAGGACGCTGTGCAAGGTGTCTTGCTTTGGTGGAGTGCGCCTCACCGCTGCTGGTCACCTAGGCTGAAGGACCTGATCGATGTCTGCAATGCAGCGAGGCTGTGTGAAAACTCGATGCGATGGGCATCACTCCGAAGCTCTAACTCTCAGATGGGCTCAGGTTGCATTTTCTCGAATGGGCCAAGGGGTCGAGGTCCCATGAAAACACGGCCGAACGGAGTTTTCACACAGCCTCCAGCGAATGCTATCGGCCAACCGGAGCAGTCGTGCGGCAGCGATATGCCAACTCCAGACAGTCAGAGGTGCTGCCAAGATGCGTAGACAGTGCGTTGAAACTGAGGAAACTGGACGCGCGCCGTCGACATTTCTGCGGAATGCGTTCGGGAGATGTTTTTTGTATTAGAAAGCAATTGGCACTGCCGTGGTGCCTACGTCGTGGAAGCGACGCCCATCCCTGCTCTTCTCTTGCCAGCACGCCTCCACCTGAAGCGAATCAAAGAAAGCTGCCCAGCACAACCGAACGTGGTGATCGATTCAGGGACCTCGTGTGCGATCTGCTTAGGACTAAGTATCCCAACTTGCGAGTGGAAGTCCGCGAGTCCGGCACCAAGGTGGACATCCGCTTCACACGCGAAGACTTCGGAAAGACCGAGATCTGGGCCGTGGAATGTAAGGACTACAGCAGTCGTCTAGACAAGAGCTATGTGTCCTCCCAGATATATCCGCAGTACCAGGTCATGCTCGACAAGGGACGGATCAACCGAATCCTGATCGTCAGTCGCAGCGGAGTCTCCACAGACGCACAGGAACTCATCGATGACTGGCGTGGCGCTTCGCACCTGACCTACGACCAGCTGGCCGAGTCAGTCTTCGGCATCAAGCCCTACATTACGCATCTGGCTGCGCTGCGACCCACTGATCTGACCGAATATGTCGAAGCGCGACTAGAGGGCTTCACAGAACCAGCCATCCAGATCGTCGAGAACTGGCTACGAAGCGATGAAGGGCCAAGTCGGGCGATCCTGGGTGGATATGGCCAGGGCAAGTCCAGCTTTGCCAAGCGCCTTGCCGCTCACTGTGCCAATCTGCACTTGGCCGACCCTACCGCCCGCATGCCCATCCTTCTGCGATTAGGTGAGGTGGTGCATGAGACCCAGCTCGAGGGACTTTTTGGCAAGGAGTTCACCTCACGTTTTCCTTGCGCGGGATACCAGTATGCGACCTTGGAGTACCTGAACAAGCAAGGCCGTCTGTTCATCATCCTGGATGGATTCGACGAGATGAAGCACGCCATGACAGCTGCGGACTTTCTCAACAACTTCCGCGAATTCAACAAGCTGTTAGTGGGCAAAGCAAAGGTGTTGCTGTTGGGAAGGCCCAATGCGCTGCCTTCCGATGAGCGAGATATGGTCTTTCGCGGCATGACCAAGGTTGGCGGTCAACTCGTCGCAAGCGCGGACTATCCCTCTTGGCATGAGTGGAAGATGGCTTTCTTCAACGCAGAAGAGACCTCCCGGCTTCTGACATCCAGCCTGCAGGTCAACCAAATCAAGCACGAAGAAAGCAAGCGCTATTGCTACCAATCGAACTTCATCGAGAGGCGTCGCGAAGAGATTTTTGCGCAGGTGCCTGAGGATCTGCTACGCCGTCCCGTCCATGTGCAACTCGTCGCGGATGCAGCTGCTGATCCCAACTTCGATCTGCGAGGGTTCAATGCGCACCGCTTGTATGAGCATTTCATCAGCAATATGGTCCAGCGCGACACGGTGCAGAAGGCCGCGCGCAGGCCCATCGCCTTAGAGGCCCGCCTGCAGTTCCAGCGCGAACTCGCTTGGTGGGCTTGGCGTAAGCCTGACGGCACGCAGGGCAGCTTCTACCGGCGCGAACTGCCGGACTTCCTTTTCCATGACCTGCCCAACGGCAACAGCGCTGATCAGGAGGGAAAACGCAATGAGTACATCGTCTCGACCTTGACGGAGGAGAAAGAGTCCGGCGTGCTTTTCTTCGCGCACCGGTCCTTCCAGGAATTTTTTGGTCGCAGAACGCATGCGTTTGGTAAAGCCTTCGCCAGCGGCACATGCCGACTATTCCAACAGCTTGACCGATGATGTGGCCGCCTTTCTACGCTTGGCACCGGATCAGGGGTTCATCCTGGACTGGTACACGACGTTGCAAGGTGCTGCGGGCCCCATCGCCTTGGGCTACCTTGATTTCTTTGCTTCGTTCGAGGAAATCAGCCACCAGATCACTACACACACGTTGTCTGGAGATGTCACTGCCGTGGATGCGTGGAGCGCAATCATCCTGCACCACGCTACTCGGAAACGCACAACTGGGGCGCTAGAGCCTGCGCGCCTAAACACCATCATGGCGAGTCTCCTCAAACAGGGCAATGTCGGCGCGGCCGCAGTCGCAGCCCTTTCCCTACTGGCGGACTGCAACGAAGCCGAGGGTGGTCAGGATCAGTTACGTGCCCAGATTGTTGGTGCAGTGATCGAGCGCTGCCTCCGTATGGCGCGGACCGATACCGCCAAAGGAAACCTACTTATTGACAAGGCTGAAGCTGACTTTTCCTCAGAGTGGATGGCCACACTCGAGAAAGCTGCCGCCAAGCATGCGCATACAGACATGACGGTCAGCTGCGGGTTCGACACATTGGAGCGCTTGTGTGCCTTGCAACTGCAGGGCAAGAGCAAAGCCCCCCGAATTGGGGCCGCGCCAGTCAATCCGATCACCCTGAACGACGCCCCCATGGGGCTCGGCGTGATACATGACGTTCCGGCCCGTCAGATATTTAGGTATGTCGACGAGGGCCTTGTTAAAGATCATGGCTCCTACCTGCGTGCAAGACATGAGCGTTTTCCCATAGTGCTCGTCGACGTTCGCTCACGGAACTTGCGTGCCCGATAGCTGCAGCTGCCATAGCCGGGTCATGACGCCTTGCAGGATTTGCCTTGTCCAACAGATGCAGCGAAATAGCGGCGTTTAGCTCGCGGTCTCTGCGACCGCCAATTCTAGGCATCCGCTTGAGAAATGATCCTGCCTTTAATTGAGGGCGGCTTTGCATTGATGCCTGACAGCTTCCCTGGTGTCTGCTCTTGGGCGAAGCGGCCGTTCGTAGCGGAATGGGTCAACGGCCGCTCCCAGCCTCTTGCAGTCATTGGAGCGTTTAGGGGCTGCTCGGACTGCAAGAACTTCTAGAAAAACCAAAGAAAAAGAGCGCTCAAACTGAGCGCTCTTTTTTTATATAGCAACAAGCCCAAACAGGGCTGCGGTTTGCTTCGTATTTCTAGGTCGTCTTTACCCGTCGAGTTCGAGTTTACGACTTTACGGTTACAAATGGCCGCCCCTCAAACCCGCATGAATGCTGGAGGCTTGTTTACGACTTTATTTGCGTGTTTACGACTTTAATTACCCAGAATACGCGTGTCGGCCGCCGCAGGCACTCACTCCACCGTCACGCTCTTGGCCAGATTGCGGGGCTTGTCCACATCCGTCCCCCTGGCACAAGCCGTGTGGTACGCGAGCAATTGCAGTGGCACCACATGCAGCAGCGGCGACAGCGGGCCGTAATGCTCGGGCATGCGAATCACGTGCAGGCCCTCGCCGCTTTCGATCCGTGTGTCGCCATCGGCCAGCACATACAGCACGCCTCCGCGCGCGCGCACTTCCTGCATGTTGCTCTTGAGCTTTTCCAGCAGCGTGTCGTTGGGCGCGACGGTCACGATCGGCATGGCGCTGGTCACCAGGGCCAGGGGGCCGTGCTTGAGTTCCCCTGCCGGGTAGGCCTCGGCATGGATGTAGCTGATTTCCTTGAGCTTCAAGGCGCCTTCGAGCGCAATGGGGTAGTGCAGCCCGCGCCCCAGGAAGAGCGCGTTTTCCATGCGCGCGAAGTCCTCGGCCCAGCTGATGATCTGCGGCTCCAGCGCCAGCACGGCCTGCAGCGCGACGGGCAGGTGGCGCATGGCTTTCAGGTGCTCGGCCTCCTGGTCGTCGGTCAGGCGGCCGCGCGACTGCGCGATGGCAAGGGTGAGCAGGAACAGCCCCGCCAGCTGGGTCGTGAAGGCCTTGGTCGAGGCCACGCCGATCTCGACGCCCGCACGCGTGATGTAGGCCAGCTTGCATTCGCGCACCATGGCGCTGGTGGACACGTTGCAGATGGTGAGCGTGTGCAGCATGCCCAGGCTTTGCGCGTGGCGCAGCGCGGCCAGCGTGTCGGCCGTTTCCCCCGACTGGCTGATGGTGACGACCAGCGCGCGCGGGTTCGGCACGCTGGTGCGATAGCGGTACTCGCTGGCCACTTCCACCTGGGTGGGAATGCCGGCGATGGACTCCAGCCAGTACTTGGCCGCGCAGCCGCTGTAGTAGCTGGTGCCGCAGGCCAGGATGAGCACGGAGTCGATCTCCTTGAACACGCGCCAGGCGGCGGCGCCGGGCTCGCCGTCCGGGCCGGGCGCACCGTCGAACAGCTCGGGCACGATGCCGCGCACGCCCTCCAGCGTGTCGGCAATGGCGCGGGGCTGCTCGAAAATCTCCTTTTGCATGTAGTGTCGGTAGGGGCCCAGCTCGGCGGCGCCGCTGTGCGCCTGCACGGTGCGCACCGGGCGCCGATGGGCCTCCAGCGGCTGCCCGCCCTTGCCCACGATCCAGTAGCGGCCCAGTTGCAGGTCCACCAAGTCGCCCTCTTCCAGGTACACGATCTGGTCAGTCACCCCAGCGAGCGCCATGGCATCGCTGGCCAAGAAATGCTCGCCCTCCCCCACGCCCAGGATGAGCGGCGAGCCGGCGCGTGCACCCACCACGCGGTGGGGTTCGTCCTTGTGGATGACGGCGATGGCATAAGCGCCATGCAACTGGGTGACGGCGGCCTGAACGGCCTGGAACAGGTCGCCGCTGTAGTGGCTGTCCACCAGGTGGGCGATGACTTCGGTGTCCGTCTGGCTGGTGAAGGTGTAGCCACGTGCCTGCAGGGCGGCGCGCAGCTCTTCGTGGTTTTCGATGATGCCGTTGTGCACCAGCGCCACGCGGCCCAGGCGCAGCGGCTCATCCGCCGTGGGATCGCCCGTGCCCGTGCCGTGGCTGAAGTGCGGATGGGCGTTGTGCACCGCGGGGGCGCCGTGCGTGGCCCAGCGGGTGTGGGCGATGCCGGTGGCCCCCTCGACCTGCTCGGCGTTCACCTGCTCGAGCAACTCGGCCACGCGGGCCGTGCTGCGGGCGCGGCGCAGGCCGCCCGTGCGGGAGGCGCCCAGGCTGGCATCGTGGATGGCCACGCCGCAGGAGTCGTAGCCGCGGTACTCCAGGCGCTGCAGGCCCTGCACGAGGATGGGGACGATGTTGCGCGTGGATACCGCGCCGACGATGCCGCACATGGACGATCTCCTGAAAGGAATGTGGATGGGCGATGGTAGGCAGGGCGTCAAGAAATATGTATAAATTATACAAACAATATTTGGAATTAAATTTCCCGCAGAACAACCATTGAAATTTAATTCCATAAAATTAAATCCATGGAATTATTATTTCTCGACGACACAGACCTTCAACTGCTGAACGCCCTGCAAGACGATGCCACGGCCAGCAATCAGGACCTGGCCGCAGCGGTTCGCGTGTCGCCTCCCACCTGCCTTCGCCGGGTCAAGCGCCTGCGCGAGGCGGGCCTGATCGAGCGGGAGGTGGCCCTGGTCCAGCCCGATGCCCTGGCACGGCACCTGGGCCACGGCATCACCGCGATCGTGGAAGTGACGCTGGACCGGCAGGACACCGAACGCCTGGCAGCCTTCGAGCAGCGCATGCAGCCGGAAACCGCGGTGCAGCAGTGCTACCGCGTCTCGCCGGGGCCCGATTTCATCCTGGTGATCTACGCGCAGGACATCCCGGGCTATCTGACCCTGGCCCAGCGCCTGTTTTCCAGCGACGGCAACGTGCGCAACGTGAAGGCCTTCTTCAGCCTCAAGCGCAGCAAATTCGAGCCGAAGCTGCCGTGCGTGCGTCCGGAGAGCCCGCCCCCCCGCACGCCATGAGCCGCCGGACGGGCGCGGCGGCCATCGCCGCGCTCAGCTGGCAGCGGCGTCCGGCCC